>NZ_JBGTYX010000001.1:0-258794 GCF_041807785.1 Mannheimia sp. E30BD | reverse complement strand
CGGTTACGCCTGCTACAAACAGCTCTATGAGTTTATGTTGTTTGTACTGACTTAGACGACTTTTTCTCATAAGGTTATCTTAACCTAAATGGAAGTTTTAGTCGTTATCTAGGACAGCCCCTTCTTTAATAACGAAAAGCGAACCTTAGGGTTCGCTTTTAAGTTTCTACAAGCGGTCTGTTTTTGCAAAAAATTTGCGTTTTTCGACCGCTTGTAAACCTACAATAATTATTGCTTCTCACCAGCTATACCAAAAACTGTGCCTCTTTCGCTATCACTATATTTTTCGGCTGTACGGCTGTTTGTTGTAATTCCACCCTCAAATTGTTTATAAAGATAGGCTTCGCCTGCAATAGATTGAGCATTATCTCCATAAAAACCTAATTCGTACTTGCCTGAAATACCCCCTGCGGCAGAAGCGTTCGCTTTAATCATACCATCAACAATATTACCTTTTTCTAACTGAATCGTTGGAATGGAAGCGTTATTAAATTGTGAGATCGAGCCCACACCAGTTTTCTCCGCAAAATTCACTTTGTAATTTAACAACCCCACATTATCTGAGTTGAAGCCTTTTCCAATATAAGTTGCTTCGCCGTTTAATGGAAGGTTTTCTGTTTTTTTGCCATTAATACCTTGTACTCTAAAACTACTTTGTTTTGGCTCAGCCGAATCCCAAAATGCTTTATGATCACGGCTTATCAGCGTGACATTGGGTGTCAGATAAATATAGTGATCGCCCACAAAAATACCATCTAAATTTTCTGCAGACATACTAATAAAGGCGTGCTTGCTTAATCCTTGTAGTAGAGATGATTCTGTGTAACCCACCCAAGAATACTCTCGCCCCTGCTCATTGGTAATTTCTGCGGCTTTTTGCACTATTTCTTTAATCACCTTATTTTTATTTTGCAATGCCATTTCTGCCTCAGATTTTGCTTTTTCTGCTACAGCTAATTGTGCTGACGTTGTGTTTTTATCCGCTTGAGCTTTGGCTAAATCTGCTTGGGCTTGTTGTAAATCGCTCTTCGCTTTAACCAGATCGCCATTTGCAGAATTTAGCTGATTTTGCACCGCTTGTTTTTCATTATTCGCAACAGATAACTTGCTTTCTGCAATTTCTTTCGCTTTTTCTACGTTCTCTAAATTTGCTTTCGCTTGAGCTAATTGTGCTGCCGTTGTGTTTTTATCTACTTGAGCTTTCGCTAAGTCTGCTTGGGCTTGTTGTAAATCGCTCTTTGCTTTAACCAGATCGCCATTTGCAGAATTTAGCTGATTTTGCACCGCTTGTTTTTCATTATTCGCAACAGATAACTTGCTTTCTGCAATTTCTTTCGCTTTTTCTGCGTTCGCTAAATTTGCTTTCGCTTGAGCTAATTGTGCTGCCGTTGTATTTTTATCCGCTTGAGCTTTCGCTAAATCTGCTTGGGCTTGTTGTACAGTATGAGCTGCTTTTGAAAGCTCGCTTTGTGCTGAACTTAGATCTTGATTTGCTTTTACTAATTCTGATTTAACCGAATCTAGTTCTGCCTGAGCTTGGGTTAGCTCATTTTGCCGTTTTAGATTTGTTTCACCTGATTTCCCACCACCGCTACTACAGGCTGTAAGACTAAGTAAAATAAGACTAGCTAGAGAAAGTTTTTTTACCGACATAGTGTTTTCCTTATTAAATTAACCGTGCAAACGCACACCAAAATTGTACAAAAAAAAAACAATCTGTCGTCAAGTAAGAAATGAATTATTGGAAATAATTTATGATTTTCAACCGCTTGTAAAAATAAAACCCCACTTTCGTGAGGCTTTTCGAGATTAACGTTTATTCGCTAATTTTGTTTTTGTGAGTTCGTAAACACGTAATTTAGCAATTTCTTGTGCTAATTTCGCCGTTAAATAGTCTTCACTATCGGCTTTAGATAAACGTTCTTCTGCTTTGCGTTTTGCTTCAAGAATACGTTGTTCATCTAAGTCTTCACCACGAATTGCGGTATCTGCAAGCACAGTAACAACGGTTGGTTGTACCTCAAGGAAACCACCTGATACGTAGATAAACTCTTCTTTACCATCAGCTAAAGTGAACTTAACCATACCCGGTTTGATAGCAGTTAATAATGGGGTATGCCCTGCATAGATCCCTAATTCGCCATCAATCCCTGAAACACGCACACTTGTTACTGTGCCTTCAAAGATTTTACTTTCCGCACTCACAACTGTGAGTTCAAATTGAGATGTCATACTGTTCTCCTTTGTTTAAGAACAATTACATCTGTTTTGCTCTTTCAACCACTTCGTCAATTGAACCCGCCATATAGAACGCTTGTTCTGGAATATGGTCGTATTCGCCTTCTAAAATGCCTTTAAAGCCACGAATTGTATCTTTTAATGGTACGAATTTACCCGGCACGCCGTTGAATACTTCCGCAACGTGGAATGGTTGTGAAAGGAAACGTTCAATTTTACGGGCTCGAGCTACTAAGCGTTTGTCATCTTCAGATAATTCGTCCATACCTAAGATTGCAATAATATCTTTTAACTCTTTATAACGTTGTAATGTACCTTGTACACCACGAGCAACGTTATAATGCTCTTCGCCAACCACTAATGGGTCTAACTGGCGAGAGGTTGAGTCTAATGGGTCTACCGCTGGGTAGATACCAAGTGATGCGATATTACGACTTAATACTACTGTTGAGTCTAAGTGAGCAAAGGTTGTTGCCGGAGACGGGTCAGTTAAGTCATCCGCAGGAACATATACTGCTTGAACAGAGGTAATAGAACCTGTTTTCGTTGAAGTAATACGTTCTTGTAATACACCCATCTCTTCTGCAAGAGTTGGTTGGTAACCTACCGCAGACGGCATACGACCTAATAACGCGGATACTTCCGTACCTGCAAGGGTATAACGATAGATGTTATCTACGAAGAATAATACATCACGGCCTTCATCACGGAATTTCTCCGCCATTGTTAAGCCTGTTAATGCCACACGCAGACGGTTGCCCGGTGGTTCGTTCATCTGACCGTAAACAAGTGATACTTTGTCTAATACGTTAGAGTCTTTCATTTCGTGGTAGAAGTCGTTACCCTCACGAGTACGCTCACCCACGCCCGCAAATACAGAGTAACCGCTGTGCTCTATAGCGATGTTACGGATTAACTCCATCATATTTACCGTTTTACCTACGCCCGCACCACCGAATAGACCAACTTTACCACCTTTCGCAAACGGAGCGACTAAGTCGATAACTTTGATACCCGTTTCAAGTAACTCGGTACTATTAGCTTGTTCTTCATAGCTTGGTGCTGCACGGTGAATTG
Source organism: Mannheimia sp. E30BD (assembly GCF_041807785.1). Lineage (NCBI taxonomy): Bacteria > Pseudomonadati > Pseudomonadota > Gammaproteobacteria > Pasteurellales > Pasteurellaceae > Mannheimia > Mannheimia sp. E30BD. The sequence continues at coordinate 255,479 of NZ_JBGTYX010000001.1, read as the reverse complement.
TCCAACGCTCTTCTTCACCGATAGGGCCTGCTTCATCGATTGGCTCACCTAATACGTTCATAATACGACCTAACGTTTTTGTACCTACTGGTACTTCAATCGCTTTATTCGTATTTTCAACTTTTAAGCCACGTTTTAAACCATCAGATGAACCCAGTGCGATACAACGAACCACACCGCCACCTAATTGTTGTTGAACCTCAAGCGTTAAGCCTGTTTCAACTTTTAATGCATCATAAACTTTTGGTACTGCATCTTGCGGAAACTCAACATCGATTACCGCACCGATGATCTGTACAATTTTTCCCGTTGCCATTACCGTTCCTCTATTCATTGTTAAATTGCTGCGGCACCCGCGACAATTTCATTTAATTCATTCGTAATACTTGCTTGACGAGCTTTGTTATACACCAATTGTAACTCATTGATGAGATTACCTGCGTTATCTGTTGCCGCTTTCATCGCAACCATTCGAGCTGCTTGTTCAGAGGCTAGGTTATCAACAACTGCTTGATATACCTGAGATTCTAAATAACGTACAAGTAAGCTATCTAATAACGCTTGCGGACTTGGTTCATAGATATAATCCCAAGAACCTGTTTGCCCTAATGAGTCATTTTCAAGCTCTGGCAATGGAAGTAATTTTTGTATTGTCGGTTTTTGCGACATAGTGTTTACGAAGCGGTTATATACCACATAAACTTCGTCAATCTCGCCATCACGGAAGGCTTTTACCATACCGTTTACAATACCGACTAAATTTTCCATTGCTGGTGTATCACCCAATCCATTAAGATGACCTTTAATCTCTAATCCCATTGGGCTGAAAAAAGAAATACCTTTGTTTCCAACCAAACTTAATTCAGATTTAATACCCTGATCATCTTTTTCTTTTAACTCATTTAACACTGTTTTAAATAAGTTAATATTCAAACCACCGCACAATCCACGGTCAGTTGAAACCACTAAATAGCCCACTTTCTTCACTGGACGTGAGATGAGGAATGAGTGTTGATACTCAATGTTACCTTTGGCAATATGGCTAATTACTTTGCGAATGCTATCTGCATAAGGGCGAGAAGCCGACATACGCTCTTGGGTTTTACGCATTTTTGATGCGGCAACCATTTCCATCGCTTTGGTAATTTTTTGTGTATTACGAACACTTGCAATTTTGGTTCTTATCTCTTTAGCACCTGCCATATTTTTTCTCCGCTAAAAAGTTAGATTACCAAGCACTGTTCTTTTTGAAACTAGATAAAATCTCGTTCAATTTATCTTTAATTTCATCATTGAAATTGCCAGATTTTGACAGTTCTTGCATAAACTCGCCGTAGTTACTTTGAGCATAAACCAATAAGTTAGACTCAAATGAACCTACACGCTCAACAGGTACATCATCAAGATAACCATATTCAGCCGCCGCTAGAGATAAACCAAGCTGTGCAACAGACATTGGCTCGAATTGTTTTTGTTTCAACAATTCAGTTACTTTCTGACCGTGAGAAAGCTGTTTGCGTGTTGCTTCATCAAGGTCTGATGCGAACTGTGCGAATGCTGCTAATTCACGGTATTGTGCTAATGCAGTACGAATACCACCCGCTAATTTCTTAACAAGTTTAGTTTGTGCAGAACCACCCACACGAGAAACCGAGATACCCGGGTTTACCGCAGGACGAATACCCGCATTGAATAAGCCTGATTCTAAGAAAATCTGACCATCAGTAATCGAGATTACGTTTGTTGGAACGAACGCAGAAACGTCGCCCGCTTGAGTTTCGATGATCGGTAATGCAGTTAAAGAACCTGTTTGACCTTTCACCGCACCATTAGTGAAACGCTCTACATAGTCTGCGTTTACACGAGACGCACGCTCTAATAAACGAGAGTGTAGGTAGAATACATCACCCGGGAATGCTTCACGACCCGGTGGACGGCGTAATAACAATGAAATTTGACGGTAAGCAACTGCTTGCTTAGATAAATCATCATAAACGATTAACGCATCTTCACCACGATCACGGAAGTATTCACCCATTGCACACCCCGCATAAGGAGCCAAGTATTGTAATGCGGCTGATTCAGACGCAGATGCTACAACCACGATAGTGTTTTGTAATGCACCGTGCTCTTCTAATTTACGCACTACGTTGGCAATAGTTGATGCTTTTTGACCGATAGCAACATAGATACATTTAATGCCTGAATCACGTTGGTTAATGATCGCATCGATAGCTAATGCAGTTTTACCTGTTTGACGGTCACCGATGATAAGCTCACGCTGACCACGACCGATTGGCACCATTGAGTCTACCGCTTTATAACCGGTTTGAACTGGTTGGTCTACCGATTGACGATCGATAACGCCCGGTGCAATCACTTCGATTGGAGAATAACCATCATTTTGGATTTCACCTTTACCATCAATAGGCTGACCTAATGTATTAACTACACGACCTAATAACCCACGACCAACCGGTACTTCTAAAATACGACCTGTGCATTGTACTTCCATCCCTTCTGCTAAATCAGCATAAGGTCCCATTACAACCGCACCGACAGAATCTCTTTCTAAGTTTAATGCAATCGCATAACGATTGCCTGGTAATGCAATCATTTCACCTTGCATTACATCAGCAAGACCATGGATACGAATAATTCCATCACTTACTGAAACGATTGTCCCTGTGCTTTTTGCTTCAGATACCACATTAAATTGGGCAATTCGTTTTTTAATCAATTCACTAATTTCTGTTGAATTTAGTTGCATTTTTTATTCCTCTTACAAGCTCAACTCTTGACTCAAGCGGTTTAGCTGTCCACGACTACTACCATCAATCACCACATCATCATAACGAATAATAACACCCGCAATTAATGAGTTATCTACTGATGAAGTAATTCGTACTTTTGTTCCGAGTCGCTTTTCCATCGCATTGGCAATTTTTGCTTCTTGTGCATCTGTTAATTTTTCTGCAGAGACAACCTCAATATCTTTAATTGATTCGTGTTCTGCTCTTAATTCTAAAAATGCACTAAATACAGCAGGTAATACAGCTAAACGCTTATTATCAGCCATAACACGAATGAAATTTTGCCCATATTGATCTAATTGTTCGCCACAAATTTTGATAAAAGCATCAGAAATTTGACCGCTTGCAAGTGATGAATTAATAAAATCACCGACTTGCTCTTCACTAGCGACTAATGCAGAAAACTGTAACATTTGCTGCCATTTGTCCAATTGACCTTGTTCTAAAGCAAAATCGAAAGCCGCTTTAGCATAGGGGCGAGCTACTGTGCTTAATTCTGACATCTGCCCCACCTTCTTATAGTTCTGCAACTAGCTTATCAATAATATCATTGTTCGCTGCAGCATCAACTGAACGACCAACAATTTTCTCCGCACCGGCAACAGCCAATGCCGCCACTTTTTGACGAAGCTCTTCTTGAACACGTTTACGCTCGCTTTCAACTTCCGCATAACCTTGCTCAATAATACGCTGACGCTCAATTTCAGCTTCTGCTTGCACAGACTCTAAAATTTCATTACGACGTTTTGTTGCTAAATCAATAATTTTTTGAGCTTCTTCTTTCGCTTGCAGAATTTCTTGATCCGCAGCAGCTTTAGAATCAGCCTGCTCTTGTTTCGCTTTTTCGGCAGAAGCCAATGCGTTAGCAATATTTGCTTGACGCTCTTCAATCGCTCGAATTAGCGGTGGCCATACATATTTCATACAGAACGCAACAAAGATTGCGAACGCAATAAGCTGACCAATTAGTGTTGCATTTAAATTCACAACGCCTCCTATAAAGTTAGTTAAATTACCCGAAGGTAACGCCTATTATTTATAGGGATTAGCCTAATAAACCGATGAATGGGTTAGCGAAGATGAATAATAACGCGATACCAACTGCGATCATTGAGATAGCATCTAAAAGGCCTGCAACGATAAACATTTTAGTTTGTAAGCTGTTTGCTAATTCCGGTTGGCGGGCAGAAGATTCTAAGAATTTACCACCTAATAATGCGAAACCGATCGCAGTACCAAATGCAGCGAAAGCTAATAAAATTACTGAACCAAAAATTGTTGCCGTAATTACGTTTTCCATAATGTTCTCCATAAGGGTTGAGGAATTTAGCCAAAGGCTAGTTTAGTTAAATATAAAAAGGCGTATGCCTTCCATTTCATTGTTTTACAGAGTAATCACTCTACAAAATTTAAACTTGTAAAAAATTAAGATTTTTTAACCGCTTGTATTAATGATCAGCTTTGTTATAACCAATACTTAAATACACGATTGTGAGCATCATAAAGATGAATGCTTGTAGCGTAATAACCAAAATGTGGAAGATCGCCCAAACAATTTGAAGCGGTACACCCAACATTTGCGGTACTATGCTTTCTGCCATATACATTACAGCAATCAAAATAAAGATTAATTCACCTGCATACATATTACCGAATAAACGGAATGCAAGAGAAATTGGTTTTGCAAGTAATGTAACCACTTCTAATAAGAAGTTTACCGGAATAAACGCCCAGTGATTAAACGGATGTAGCGTATATTCTTTAACAAAACCACCGAAACCTTTCGATTTGATTGTGTAGTAGATAATTAGGCAGAATACACCAATTGATAAACCCAATGTCGCACTAATATCTGCTGTTGGTACTGCACGTAAATAGTCAATACCTAGCAAACTTGCTAATTGAGGTGGATAATCAACCGGGATCAAGTCAATCGCATTCATAATGAATACCCAGCAAAAGATGGTTAATGCTAATGGACCAACTTCGTGGCGAGGACCGTGAAAGTTCTCTTTAACCACACCGTTTACCCATTCAATAATCATCTCAACAAAACATTGCCACTTGCCCGGCACGCCCGTTGTTGCGTTTTTTGCTGCTTTGCGGAAAAAATAAAGGAAAATAGCACCTGCTACCAATGAGAAAAACAAGGTATCTAAATGCACATTCCAAAATCCCTCACCCGTTGTTAAAAACGTCAAATGGTGAGTGATATATTCTGCGGTAGACCCAGCCATAATTTATCCTTTCAAAATTAAAAAACTATGTTGATTTCCGACTCAAGAACATCGGCAATGCAATGTTTAAAAACAGTGCTAAAAAATAACCTACAAAAAATACTAAAAATTGAAGATTTGGAATTAAGGTAAAACTAGCAATCATCAAGACGATAGCAATCGCCCACTTAATCCCCTCGCCCCAATAGAAAGCGGTCATTTTTGTCCGATCTTTTGCAGAATTTCTAAAGAAAACCCAATACACAAAAACACAGTGAGGCACAAAACTAGAGATACCCCCAGCAAGAAAGGAAATAACCATATTCCCTTTACACAAAAAGAGAATAAAAGCTAAAACTAAAATAGCTCCTACTTCAATTCCCAACGCTCTGCGATATTGTGATTTTGCTTTATTGATTACAGCAGACACTTTTTATCCTTTTTGAACAAGTTATTTGACAATCAGGCTAAAAAAATAGCCACTGTTAGATCAATGGAAATCCGCTCGAAATTATACTTTACTCATTAGGAGTTGCAACCGAAAACTATTGAAAAAGTGGCATTCATCACATTTTTGTTAAAAAAGGTCGATTTTAGGAAAACCGGTAGTAAAAAATCAGAATAATGAATGACTTAGTGAACATAAGCGAATATAAAAAAACCGACGCTTTATTAAAAAAAGAACAATCACAATGCCCGAAATTTCCAAAAATAAGAAAAATTCCACATTTACGATAAAAAGAGGAGAAAAGGTCTAAAACAAGTAAATAATTTGTAAAAAAACGGTTAGATATTTGCAAAAAGTAACAAAAATCTAACCGCTTGTATTATGCTTTTTTAAGAACAACTAAATGCCGTTCACCGACTAATTCTGGCACATTCAGCTCAATCACTTCAAGTAGCTCAATCGGCTTTTTAATCTCTGCTACTTCTTGCTCGTCATACACGCCTTTTAACGCATAAAACTTGCCGTTTTCAGCAGGCAGATGATAGCACCAGTCGATCATATCGTTGAGCGAGGCAAAGGCTCGGCTTAATACGCCGTCAAATTGGCTTTCGGTGTACTCTTCAACTCGGCTTTGGATTGGCGTGACATTCGTTACTCCTAACTCACGCAAGGCATTTTTGATAAAAGTGATGCGTTTGCCTAAGCTGTCTAGCAATACAAATTGCTTATCAGGGTTAGCAATCGCCAGAGGAATGCCCGGCAGCCCCGGCCCGGTGCCTACATCAATAAACTTCTCACCCTGTAAATGTTGGCTCACCACAAGGCTGTCTAAAATGTGTTTAACCAACATTTCATCAGGGTTACGGACGGAAGTGAGGTTATAAGCTTTATTCCATTTATCTAACAGACGAACAAAACCAACCAACTGGGATTTTTGTTGATCGGTCAAATTTATTTCGGCTTGGGCTAACAAGTGGTCTAATTTTTCTAACATTTTGCAAATTCTATTTTAGTCGTTCTAATGCTTTGTGGGATTGCGTTAATATATCGCTCCATTCTGGATTATTATCATCATTGATAATATTTTCAATTGTCAGCTGATAAAAATTTTTTGCTTGAGCGATATCTTTTGGCGTGCCAGTACCTTTCTCATACATTTCGGCTAATTTAAACGTATATTGCGGAAAGGATTTATACCCATTATTCAAATAAAGCGACCAATCATAATTAAGTTTATAATAACGAAAAGCTTCTTTTTCATTTTTACTTACGCCTGCTAAACCTTTCTCATAAATTTTAGCAAGGTTTATTAATGCCTCGTTCCAATAAGAAACGCCCTTTACAGAATCAATTCGTTTTAGAGCTCGTATCGCTAACTCGCCCTTTTCTTGTTTTAAATAAAGAGAGCTCAGTTCTATATTAGCTTTTGCTGAGCGATGGTGTTCAACATCAAACTCAACAAGTTTTTCATAGTAGTAGATGGCTTTATCAATATCCTTATCAACGCCAGATCCACTTCGGTAGGTTTGTGCAAGATATTCCAAAGCCTCTAAAGATCCTGCGTTAGCCGCTTTTTCAAACCAAGCCATTCCTTTAGCACTATCTTCTGCAACATACTGTCCAATCCAGTAGAGATGTCCTAAATAATACATTGCATATAGAGCATTATAAGAATTACCTTCTTTTGCCTGTTCTTCTAATAGCTGAACGGCTTGCTGAATATTACCTTGATCAAATGCTCGATAGGCTTGTGTAATTTTATCTGAATTCATTTCGTTTGCTTTGATAGACGAACATAAAAAGCAAATAAAAATAAATAGTTGCTTTATATCGTTCATTTATAGCTCTCCACGCTTCAACATTCCTTGCTTTTTCAAATTCACCAGAAGAATGGAGATTGCCGCAGGGGTAATGCCTGAAATGCGGCTGGCTTGTCCGATGGAAACTGGCTTATGTTGCATCAATTTAGCACGCACCTCGTTAGATAAACTGTCCACTTTGTCGTAATCAAACTCTGGCGGAATTTGGGTATTTTCGTGGCGTTTATGGCGTTCAATTTCGTTGTATTGATGTTCGATGTAGCCTTGATATTTAATTGCAATTTCCACCTGTTCTGCAGCTTGTTTGTCTTCAATTGCTGGAGCAAACGGGGCGATTTGGGTCAGTTTTTCGTAGCTCATTTCAGGACGGCGGATTAAGTCTTCACCACTGGCTTCACGGGCTAACGGGTTAGCCAATAACGCGTTCAATTCGTCCAGATTTGGCATTTGTAAATGTGCCCAAGTAGATTTCAAACGAGCTCTTTCTTGCTCAATCGCTTCCATTTTTTGATTGAAACGCACCCAGCGGACTTCGTCAATTAAACCTAATTCGTGAGCAATCGGCGTTAAGCGAATATCCGCATTGTCTTCACGCAATAATAGACGATATTCCGCACGAGAAGTGAATACACGGTATGGCTCTTTTGTGCCTAGCGTGCAGAGATCGTCCACCAATACGCCTGTATAAGCTAAATCACGGGTAGGGAACCAAGATTCCTTGCCTTGAACTTGTAATGCCGCATTAATGCCAGCTAATAAACCTTGTGCTGCCGCCTCTTCATAACCTGTAGTGCCGTTGATTTGCCCTGCGAAGAATAAGCCGTCAATGGCTTTGGTCTCTAAAGTTGGTTTTAAGTCTCGTGGGTCGAAATAGTCGTATTCAATTGCATAGCCTGGTTTGATAATGCGGGTATTTTCCAAGCCTTTCATTGAATTGACGATCCCCATCTGCACATCAAACGGCAGACTGGTGGAGATCCCGTTCGGGTAAACTTCAATGGTGTTTAAACCTTCCGGTTCTAAGTAGATTTGGTGCGAATTTCTCTCCGCAAAACGCATTACCTTATCTTCAATCGATGGGCAGTAACGAGGCCCTACGCCTTCGATAATGCCTGTGTACATAGGGCTACGGTCGAGGCTATTACGAATTAAATCGTGGGTCTGCTCGTTAGTGTGAGTGATATAGCACGGAATTTGGCGAGGGTGCTGCGAAACGTCTCCCATAAAGGAGAACACAGGTAGCACATCATCACCGTGCTGTTGAGCTAATACATCAAAATTAATGGTACGAGCATCTAAACGCGGTGGAGTACCTGTTTTAAGGCGATCAACGCGTAAGTTGAGATCACGCAGACGATCAGCCAATATAGTCGCTGCAGGATCGCCAGCTCGACCACCTGCGTAGTTATCTAAACCAATATGGATCTTACCCGCTAAGAAAGTGCCAGCCGTTAAAACAATAGAACGAGCTTTGAAGGTTAAGCCCATTTTGGTCACTGCTCCCGCCGCACGGTTATTTTCAATGATAATATCAACCACTTCTTGCTGGAAAATATCTAAATTTGGCTGATTTTCTAATGCCGTGCGAACTGCGTTGCGATAAAGCACACGGTCAGCTTGTGCACGGGTGGCACGCACCGCCGGGCCTTTTGAGCTGTTGAGCGTTCTAAATTGGATCCCTGAATGGTCAATAGCTGTTGCCATTAAACCACCCATTGCATCGATCTCTTTTACCAAATGACCTTTACCGATTCCACCGATGGCTGGGTTACAAGACATTTGCCCTAAAGTATCAACATTGTGAGTTAAAAGTAGTGTTTTAAGCCCCATTCGTGCTGGAGCTAGAGCCGCTTCCGTGCCTGCGTGTCCGCCACCGACCACAATCACATCGTAAATTTGTGTATAAATCATATATCGCCTTTGAAATTAAAAAATACTGTACAAAAATAAGCACACATTTTAGCGTAAAAAGGGATCATCAGTGAAATAGATTTTTAATGGAAAAGATCTATATAAGTGATCGTTAAAGATAATATAGATCTATATAAAGATCTTTACTATTATTCTTATTAGATCCCTTTTAAAATGTGTATATGAATTTTTATATAATAAAAACAACAGGTTATAAGGTATTTGCGAAGTGAATAGATCAGATTAAATTACGATCTAACTTGTGGATAAAATCTAAAGTTATCCACAAAAGAAGAAAAATAGATAGATTTTCACTAATTACTCCCAAATAAATCTCTATTTTTCCATAAGTTATCCACAACAGGTATGTCACGCTTTTTAGATTAAATTTATTTTCTTTTATTTATAAAGTAAAATTTCAAACCTATTTAATGTGTAAAAAAGTGAGAAAAAATGACCACTTGTAATTGCCAATCAGGCAAAAACTATACGGAATGTTGTGAGCCTTTTCATTTGAAAGCTAAGATGCCAGAAACTACAGAGCAACTTATGCGCTCACGCTATTCGGCTTATACCTTGGTTAATATCCCTTATATTGTTGAAACAACCGTACCAAGTCAGCAAAAATTTCTTGACCAAGTAGCAATGAAAGCGTGGGGAGAAAATACAAAATGGGCAGGATTAGAAATAATAAAGCATTTGCCTAATCTTTCTAAAATACATAGTCAGGTTGAATTTAAGGCATTTTTTGAGACAGAAGATGGCGTAAAAGCTCATCACGAATTATCTTTATTCGTTAATATTTCTGATAAATGGTACTTTGTTGATCCAACTGTTCCTTTACCAAACCAAAAACAAAATTGTGTATGTGGCTCAGGTAAAAAGTTTAAACATTGCTGCGGTTATTATCTTTAATTTTAGCTGAACTCTTTTTAAATAATAGAGACTAAAGAATAAATTCTACTCATTCACGACTAACTTACCTACAGGAGAACTAAAAATGGATTTCAGTAAGATTTTAAACCAAGTTTTAAATACAGCAAAAGATGCAGCAACTAATGGGTTAATTAAAGGTAATACGAAAAATGATCAAATTGCTAAAGTAGGTGGCGGTGCGGCAGCTCTTGGTCTTATTTCTATGTTATTTGGACGTAAAGGCGGATCGGGTTTAGCGAAATTAGGTTCTTTAGCTGCATTAGGTAGCCTTGCTTATCAAGCATATCAACGATATCAAGAGCAAAATGCGTCGGCAACTACATTAAACCAAAGTAATTTTAAAGAAGTTGATACAAATGAAGCAAGTAAAGTTATTTTGCAAGCAATGATTGCGGCAGCGGCAGCAGACGGTGAGATTACCGAAGATGAAAAAGCAGCTATTGTGGCACAAGTATCACAAGATCCAGAAGTTTTAGCGTGGATTAACCAAGAAATTAACAACCCTGCAAGCGTAGTTGAAATTGCTCGACAAGTAGGTAATGATCAAGCTCTTGCAACGCAAGTTTATCTTGCAGCTCGTGCGGTATGTACAAAATTAGAGCGTAAAGAAATCATTTTCTTAGCAAATTTAGCAAATGCACTCGGTTTACCAGATGCGTTAGTTGAGCAGTTAGAAAAAGATGCAGGTTTCTAATTAAACTTATTTTAGTTTAGATACAAGCGGTTATATTTTGAGAGTTTTTTGCAAAAAACTTGTGAAATATAATCGCTTGTTCTTTTTATTATAAGCTCAAAAATTAAGTAAACGTTTGCCTGATTTTTATTTGATAACTCGATCACAAAAAAGCAAATAAATCCTTTAAAACAAGGGCTCATTGCGTTAGTCTAACTCAAAATTTAAATTACAAAGGAGTAAAAAATGACTATTTTCCAAGTTGCTCAAAATTGGTTAAATCAAGACCCTGATGCAGAAACCCGCGCAGAGTTAGAACAGCTTATTCAAGCTGCTCAATCTGATGAAAAAGCGAAAGCAGAGTTGGAAGCTCGTTTTGATGGTCGCTTACAATTCGGTACGGCAGGTTTGCGTGGTAGATTGCAGGCAGGTTCACAAGGTATGAACTGTGTATTGGTCGCTCAAGCGGCTGGTGGTTTAGCAGAGTTTGTAAAAGGTTATGATAAAACCCCTTCTATTGTAATTGGTTACGATGGTCGTAAAAACTCTGATGTATTTGCTCGTGATACTGCTGAAATTATGGCAGCCGCAGGCATTAAAACTTACTTATTACCTCGCAAATTACCAACCCCTGTTCTTGCCTTTGCAATTCAATATTTTGATACCACTGCAGGGGTAATGGTAACTGCAAGCCACAATCCACCTGAAGATAACGGCTATAAAGTTTATTTAGGTAAAGCCAATGGTGGCGGACAAATCGTTTCGCCAGCGGATAAAGAAATCGCAGCATTAATTGATAAAGTAGCCGCAGGCAGCATTGCAGATTTACCTCGCAGCCAAGATTTTACGGTTTTAGATGATGAAGTAGTCAATAAATATATTGAGAAAACAGCGTCACTGGCGAAACAACCAAAAGCAGAAATTAACTATGTTTATACCGCAATGCACGGTGTAGGCTATGAAGTATTAAGCAAAACCTTAGCAAAAGCAGGTTTGCCACAACCGCATTTAGTGGAAGCACAAATTCAGCCGGACGGCTCATTCCCAACAGTAAACTTCCCAAATCCAGAAGAGAAAGGGGCGTTAGATTTAGCCATTGAATTAGCGAAAGAGAAAAATGCAGAATTTATTATCGCCAATGACCCTGATGCAGACCGTTTAGCCGTAGCGGTGCCTGATAGTGAAGGCAACTGGAAACCTCTGCACGGTAATGTAATTGGCTGTTTCTTAGGCTGGTATTTAGCGAAACAATACCACGCACAAGGCAAAAAAGGCGTATTGGCTTGCTCATTAGTGTCTTCCCCTGCGTTAGCTGAAATTGCGAAAAAATATGGTTTAGAGTCAGAAGAAACACTAACAGGTTTTAAATATATCGGCAAAGTTGAAAATCTATTATTCGGCTTTGAAGAGGCATTAGGCTACTTAGTTGATCCTGATAAAGTGCGTGATAAAGACGGTATTTCAGCGGCGATTATGTTCTTAGATTTAGTGTGCAGCTTAAAACAAGAGGGTAAAACCCTTGCCGATTACACCGCTGAGTTTGTGAAAGAGTTTGGGGCTTATGTAAGCGGTCAAATTTCTATCAGAGTTTGCGATTTAGCGGAAATCGGTAAATTAATGACTGCACTACGCAATAATCCTCCAGCAGAAATTGGTGGCTTTAAAGTGGCTGAATTTATCGATCACACCAAAACAGATCGCCAAAGCGATATTTTAGTCTTCATTTTAGAAAACGGCAGTCGCTTGATTGTTCGCCCTTCAGGCACTGAGCCGAAAATTAAATTCTATTTAGACGCTCGTGGCACTGATCCGAAAAATGCCGATGAAGTTCTAGCGCAATTTGATGAAAGCGTGCGTGCATTGCTTCGTCAAGAACAATACGGCAAACAAGATTGTTAATAATCTATAAATAGGGAGAGCTTTGCTCTCCCTTTTTTAAAGGAGATAGTATGGCTAAAAAAATTATTCTGGATTGCGACCCAGGGCACGATGATGCAATCGCAATTATGTTAGCTTGGGGAAATCCAAATATTGATTTACTTGCGGTTACGACTGTTGTTGGTAATCAAACCTTAGAGAAAGTCTCTCGTAATGCGTTGGCGGTGGCGGAAATTGCTAATATTCGGGGTATTCCTTTTGCTAAAGGTTGCCCTCGCCCATTAGTTCGAGAAGTAGAAACCGCCCCAGATATTCACGGCGATTCGGGGATGGACGGGCCAATACTCCCTGAACCTACCCAGCAATTTTCTGAAAAACACGCCGCTCAATTAATTATTGATTTGGTAATGTCACACCCGGAGAAAAGTATTACTTTAGTGCCGACCGGTGGGTTAACCAATATTGCCTTAGCTGCCCGCCTTGAGCCTCGGATTATTGAAAGAGTGAAAGAAGTGGTGTTGATGGGCGGAGGCTATCACACAGGTAACTGGAGTGCGGTGGCAGAATTTAATATTAAAATTGACCCAGAAGCTGCTCACATTGTGTTTAATGCAGGCTGGAAAGTTACGATGGTTGGCTTAGATCTTACTCATCAAGCCCTTGCAACTCCTGATGTAGTAGAACGTTTTAAAGCCTTAAATAGCAAGGCTGGACAGTTTGTTGTCGAGCTGTTAGCGTTCTTTACCAAAATGTATAAACAGGCCCAAGGCTTTGATGCCCCACCGGTTCACGATGCCTGTGCGGTGGCGTATGTGATTGACCCAAGTTTGATTGAAGTTCAGCAAGTGCCGGTCAATATTGAGTTAACCGGCACGCATACGCTTGGAATGACAGTGGCGGATTTCCGTTATCCGCCAAAACAATGTAATACTTGGGTAGCGAAAAAATTAGACAAAGACCGTTTTTGGGATTTGGTGATCGATTCGGTGCGAAATCTATAAAATATTGGGCGAACACATTGGTTCGCCCATATGAGAAATATATTAAGCATTCGTATATTCTGTCTTTTCGTCCAACCAACGCTTAATTAATGCCTGTGCAAGCGGTGGATTTTCGCTAATAATTTGCTTGGCGTAGCGTTGCACGAGCGGAATGATTTTTCTATCTCGCATTAAATCAGCCACTTTAAATTCTGCCATTCCTGTCTGTTTTGTGCCAAGAATTTCCCCTGTGCCACGAATTTCCAAATCTTTTTCCGCTATATAGAAACCATCTTGGCTATCTCGCATTACTTGTAATCGCTTGCTAGAAATTTTGCCTAACGGCGGCTTATACATCAGCACACAGTGAGAAGCCGTTGCCCCTCGCCCAACACGACCTCGTAATTGGTGGAGCTGGGCTAAACCTAAACGCTCGGAATTTTCGATAATCATTAGGCTGGCATTCGGCACATCAACACCCACTTCAATAACCGTTGTGGCAACCAATAAATCTAAATGAGCCGCTTTAAATTCCGCCATAATCGCTTGTTTTTCCTGCGGTTTCATTCGCCCGTGTACTAAGCCGATTCTCAAATCAGGCAAGGCACGTTGTAAATCTTCAGCAATCGCCGCTGCGGCTTGAGCTTCCAATACTTCAGATTCATCAATGAGCGTACATACCCAATAGGCTTGGCGGTTTTCTTGTTTACAGGCTTGGTAAACCCGTTGCACAATTTCTGCTCGCCGATCTTCAGAAATCACTACGGTGGTAATTGGCGTTCTACCCGGTGGCAATTCGTCAATAATAGAGGTATCTAAATCAGCATACACCGTCATTGCTAGCGTGCGGGGAATCGGGGTTGCGGTCATAATCAGCTGATGCGGATAAACATTCTCTTTCGCCCCTTTTTCACGCAAAGTTAAACGTTGATGTACCCCGAAACGGTGTTGTTCATCAATAATCACTAAAGCAAGATTATGAAATTCCACATTTTCTTGGAACAGAGCGTGCGTGCCGATAATCATCTGCACATCGCCGTTTTTTATTGCTTCTAATTGAGCGGTTCTCGCCTTGCCTTTCACTTTGCCCGCAAGCCAGCCCACCTCAATGTCAAACGGATTGAGCCAATTCGCAAAATTGTTAGAGTGTTGTTCGGCTAGAATTTCAGTTGGAGCCATTAACGCAACCTGTTTGCCATTATCAATCGCAAGCAGAGCAGCAAGGGCAGCAACGAGCGTTTTACCCGAACCTACATCGCCTTGCACCAAACGCATCATCGGGCTTGAGCGTGCTAAATCTTGCTCAATATCGGCAGTTACTCGGCTTTGAGCATTGGTTGGCTGAAAAGGTAAACTCGTCAAAAAGCGTTGTTTGATGTCAGTTTGATAAGTTAAAGGTTGGGCAAACTGCTGTTTTACCCCTAAACGGAGCTGTTGCATCGCCAAATTATGAGCCAATAACTCTTCAAAGATCAGCCGTTTTTGGGCTGGGTGTTCGCCTTTTTCTAACACTTCGGCAGAAATTGTTGGCGGTGGGCGATGTAATAACTGCAACGCCTCTTTTAAACTATATTTGTGCGGATTGTATTCATCGGGCAAAAGCTCAGCGACTTTAACTTTATCTAATAATGCCAAAGCTTGTTCGGTGAGTTTGCGTAGAGAGGTTTGTTTTAACCCTTCGGTGGTGGAATAAATCGGCGTTAGCGTTTCGGCAAGCTCAAGCGGTTGATTATTGCGGATAATTTGATATTCAGGGTGATGAATCTCCGCCATAAAACGTCCACGCTTAATTTCGCCAAACGCCTTTACTCGAACACCTGTAGCAAGGCTATTTTTCATTCCTGCATTAAAATTAAAGAATTTGAGCATAATTTTGCTCGTGCCGTCCGAAAGAGTAACCGATAGAATAGGCCTGCGACCAAATTGCACTTCAGTAAGCAGAACATAACCTTCAATGGTGGCAAAACTTTCAGGGCGAACGTCCGCAATCGGGGTAATGCGGGTGCGATCTTCATATCTCATCGGCAGATGAAACAGTAAATCTTGCACATTATTAATTCCAATTCGGCTTAGTTTTTCAGAAATAGTTGCTCCCACACCCGAAAGTGTGGTTAAAGGTACGCCGTCTAATAATTGTTCTCTCATTTTATGCAGTTTCAAAAGGGTTAAACAAACGCACATCGCAACGTGCGAAGTCTTTCAAGTTACGAGTAACCAATATCAGATTATAATATTTAGCTGTTGCAGCAATATAGGCATCGTTCAAATCCATCTTATTAGAAATATGGTACTCAGAGGCAAGCAAAGCGATTTCATTATTTACCGGGAAGGCTTTTGCTTGATACGCTTTTAAAACATTATTCTCAAACCAGCTGTTTAATCGTGTAGCTTGTTCTTGATCTTTACGGGCTTTTAATAAAATGCCTGTTTTGATTTCAGAGAGCGTAATACAACTAATGTTGGTTTGGCTTGGATTAATGTTTTTCAGCCATTGCCGCACATTTAAGTCCATTTTATCGTTTCTTAACTTATAAAGTTCGGAAACAACGTTGGTATCAAAAAGATAGCGATACATTACTCATCTCCAAAATCAATTGATCTAACTTTATTACTTTTACTGATTTCGGTTAATGTTTGCTCAAAATCTTCCCAAAATTCATCGCTAACATCATCATTGCTCGATGAGGTAAAAAGTTCTTCAAAGCTAGGTTCGACAGATTTTTTCTGCTGATAATCCACATAGCTCGAAACTACATTCACAACTTTCCCCCATTTTGTAATAAAAACAGGTTCTTTTTCCGCCATTTTTAATACTTTGCTGGCGTTTTGGTTAAACTCTCTTGAAGTAATGGTAATTGCCATATCGCCTCCAAAATGTAGTAAAAAGATGAAGATATTTTATTAAATGTAGTAAACTTTTTCAAATTATCAGCAGTTTAATCGATAAAATTTGCAAAAAGTCTTGAAAATTTGACCGCTTGCCCCATCTAGTTTCTGTTTTTAAATGAAAAAGGAATACACAATGGCAAATCAAGAAACCCGTGGCTTCCAATCGGAAGTAAAACAGCTGTTACAGCTGATGATCCATTCTCTCTACTCTAACAAAGAAATTTTCCTGCGTGAGCTAATTTCCAACTCAAGTGATGCGGCGGACAAGCTCCGTTTCAAAGCTCTCTCCGAACCCGCTTTATATGAGGGCGATGGCGAGTTGCGTGTGCGTGTGTCGATTGATGAAACGCTTGGCACGATTACCATTGCCGATAACGGTATCGGTATGACCCGTGAGCAGGTGATCGACCATCTCGGCACGATTGCGAAATCAGGCACTAAAGAGTTTTTAGCCTCGCTCGGCACAGAGCAAGCCAAAGACAGCCAGCTTATCGGGCAGTTTGGGGTGGGCTTCTACTCGTCATTTATTGTGGCGGATAAAGTCACCGTCAAAACCCGTGTCGCAGGCGTACCAGCTGAACAAGGCGTGATTTGGGAATCCGCAGGCGAAGGCGAATACACTATTGCGGATTTAGACAAAGCAGATCGTGGTACGGAAATCATTTTACATTTGCGTGCGGAAGAAAAAGAGTTCCTGAGCGAATGGCGTCTGCGTGAAATTATCGGCAAATACTCCGACCATATCGGCTTGGTGGTAGAAATTCAGACCAATGAATATGATGACGAAGGCAAACCAAGCGGTCAAAAATGGGAAAAAATTAACAAAGCCCAAGCCCTTTGGACGCGTTCAAAAAACGAAATTTCAGACGAAGAATACAAAGAGTTCTACAAACACATCAGCCACGATTTTGCCGACCCACTGCTCTGGTCGCACAACAAAGTGGAGGGTAAACAAGAGTACACCAGCTTGCTCTATGTGCCGAGTAAAGCCCCGTGGGATCTGTTCCAACGCGAGCAGAAACACGGCTTGAAACTCTACGTTCAACGCGTATTTATTATGGACGATGCGGAAGTCTTTATGCCGAACTACCTGCGTTTTATGCGTGGCTTGTTAGACACCAACGACCTCCCACTGAATGTCAGCCGTGAAATTCTACAAGAAAACCGTGTAACCCAATCGCTCCGCTCAGCTCTTACCAAACGAGCATTACAGTTACTGGAAAAATTGGCGAAAGACGATGCGGAAAAATACGCTCAATTCTGGAAAGAGTTCGGCTTAGTGCTGAAAGAGGGCGTGGGCGAAGATTTTGCCAACAAACAACAGGTGTCAGGCTTGCTCCGTTTTGCTTCAACAAACACAGACAGTAGCGAACAAGCGGTCAGTTTTGCCGATTATATTGCAAGAATGAAAGAGGGGCAGAAAGCCATCTACTTCTTAACTGCCGATAGCTATCAGGCTGCAAAAAACAGCCCACACTTAGAGCTATTCAACAAAAAAGGCATTGAAGTATTACTGCTTTCTGACCGCATTGACGAGTGGTTAATCAGCCATCTCACCGAGTTTGACGGCAAACCGTTACAAAGCATTACTAAGTCAGATTTAGACTTAGGCGACCTTGCCGACAAAGCGGAAGAAGAGACGCAAAAAGCCCAAGAGGCGGAGTTCGGGTCATTCTTAGAGCGAGCCAAAGGCTACTTCGGCGACCGTGTGAAAAATGTGGTGCTCACTCACCGCTTAACCGACACACCGGCAGTGGTTTCTACCGATAGCGATGAAATGACCACCCAAATGGCAAAACTGTTTGCCGCAATGGGGCAACAAGCACCGGAAGTGAAATATACTTTCGAGCTAAATCCAGATCATGCAATGGTGAAAAAAGTGGCAGATATTGCGAGTGATGACGAGTTCAACGACTGGATTGAACTACTGTTTGAGCAAGCATTATTAGCGGAACGAGGCACATTGGAAAATCCAACAGTGTTTATTAAGCGAATGAATAAACTCTTAGGGTAATAAGCAAAAAACCACCTTCATTGAAGGTGGTTTTTTGCTAGAAAGAATTATTGTTTATTCGTTTCTGGTTGCTGTTCCGCCTTTTGCTCTCGATTTCCTTCAAGCGATTGCTCTTCTGGTAATCCTTGCTCTTTATGCGGATCCGGTTCTTCTTGACCAATCGCTTTAGATTGTTGTTCAGGCGTTTTTTGCTGTTCAACAGGTTTATCGCCAGAAGATGGAGCTTGTGGCTGAACTTGGTTTGTAGATTCCATTGCCATTGGCTCAGTGCTAGAAGCTTCTTGATTGGTTTCCGGCTGCTGTGCTGCTTTCTGCTCTCGATGACCTTCTAAAGATTGCTCTTCCGGCAATGCTTGCTCTTTATGCGGATCCGGCTCTTTCTGACCAACGGCTTTAGATAACTCTTCAGGCGTAGTTTGTTGAACGTCCGGTTTAGCTTCAGGTGCTACGCCTGTTGATGCTGCCGTTGGGTTATGTTCAAGGGTTTTAGCGTGAGCTTCCGGTTTTTGCTCATTGGCTAATGTTTTAGCTTCCGGCGGTGCGGCGGATTTATTTGCTTCAGGCAACTCTGCCGGTTGTTGTTGCTGATGCCCTTCGAGGGATTGTTCTTCCGGTAGAGATTGTTTTTCGCTAGGGTTTACGGTTGGTTCAGCCTCTTTTGCTTGAGCTGCCGCTTCTTCTTTTGTAACAGGCGGAAGTGGATCAGGATTTTTTACTTCCAATTCTTTGTGCTGCTCAGCAACTTGTTGAGAGGGTTGTTGAGGTTCAGTTTTTGCTGGTTCTACTGTCTCTACTTTTTCGTCCTTTTTGTTGTCTTTATTGTCGATAAGATAATTACCGCCAATAAATGCCACCAAAACCAGTGCAATTAATAACAATACTCTAGACATAGTTGATCTCCTTTATTACGTTTTCGTTATCCTAACATTTTTTGAACGCAATACACAACAAGCGGTTAGATTTAGATAAAAATTTGCAAAATTTCCTGAAAATCTAACCGCTTTGTTTTAAAATAGACAAATTTTTCGAGCTTTTAAAAATTCAAAGAGAATAGGAATAACAATGCGTACAAGTCAGTATTTATTTTCAACCTTGAAAGAAACCCCGAATGATGCACAGGTGGTTAGCCACCAGTTAATGTTGCGAGCGGGTATGATTCGCCCGATGGCATCAGGTTTATACAACTGGTTGCCAACGGGAATCAAAGTGTTGAAAAAAGTGGAAAATATCATTCGTGAAGAGATGAACAAAGGCGGAGCAATTGAGGTGTTAATGCCTGTGGTTCAGCCTGCGGAATTATGGGTGGAATCAGGTCGTTGGAACGATTACGGCCTTGAATTGCTACGTTTTAAAGATCGTGGTGAGCGTGATTTCGTGCTTGGTCCAACTCACGAAGAAGTGATTACTGATTTAGTTCGCCGTGAAGTTTCTTCTTACAAACAACTTCCACTTAACTTATATCAAATTCAAACCAAATTCCGTGATGAAGTTCGCCCCCGTTTTGGCGTAATGCGTTCCCGTGAGTTTGTGATGAAAGATGCTTACTCTTTCCATACAACCAAAGAGAGCTTGCAAGAAACCTACGATATTATGTATCAGGTTTACAGCAACATTTTCACACGCTTAGGCTTAGATTTCCGAGCGGTACAGGCAGATACGGGTTCTATTGGTGGCTCAGCGTCGCACGAGTTCCAAGTATTAGCCTCAAGTGGTGAAGACGATGTGGTGTTTTCAACCGAATCAGATTTTGCCGCAAACATTGAATTAGCGGAAGCGGTGGCGGTAGGCGAACGCCAAGCTCCAACGGCAGCTATGGAATTAGTGGATACGCCAAATGCGAAAACCATTGCAGAATTAGTAGAAAATCACGGTTTAGCGATTGAGAAAACCGTTAAAACCTTAATCGTAAAAGGTGCAACGGAAGAGCAGCCATTAATTGCGTTAGTGATTCGTGGCGACCACGATTTAAATGAAATCAAAGCACAAAAACACCCATTAGTAGCAGATCCGCTAGAGTTCGCTGATGAAGCAGAAATCAAAGCGAAAATCGGTGCTGGTGTTGGCTCGTTAGGTGTAGTGAATATGCCGATTCCGGTGATTATTGACCGCTCAGTGGCGTTGATGTCAGATTTTGGCTGTGGAGCGAATATTGACGGCAAACACTACTTTAACGTGAACTGGGAACGTGATGTTGCGGTGCCGGAAATTGTAGATTTACGCAATGTGGTGGAAGGTGACCCAAGCCCAGACGGTAAAGGCATACTTCAAATCAAACGGGGTATTGAAGTGGGGCATATTTTCCAATTAGGCACAAAATACTCAGAAGCAATGAAAGCCACCGTGCAAGGTGAAGACGGTAAACCGCTGGTGATGACAATGGGTTGCTACGGAATTGGTGTTACCCGTGTGGTGGCAGCAGCGATTGAACAGCATTATGATGATCGTGGTATTATTTGGCCTTGTGATGAAATTGCCCCTTTCACCGTGGCGATTGTGCCGATGAATATGCATAAATCGGAAAAAGTCCAAGCATTCGCTGAAGAGCTATATGCTACCTTAAAAGCTCAAGGTGTTGATGTGATTTTTGATGATCGTAAAGAACGCCCAGGCGTAATGTTTGCGGATATGGAGCTTATCGGTGTACCGCATATGGTGGTTATCGGCGAGAAAAACCTTGAGAACGGTGAAATCGAATATAAAAACCGTCGCAATGGTGAGAAACAGATGATTGCGAAAGAGAGCTTATTAGATTTCTTGAAAGAGAATGTGAAGGCGTAATTTGCAATATTTTTCATAAAATTATTCACAATCCTTGTAAGGATTGCTCACAGCTTCGCTGCCGTTGGCAAAGCCAACGTTCAAAAAGCGGTGCTTTTTGTAACCGCTTGTAAATGTTGATTTACAAGCGGTTTTTTCTTGCCTGTAAAAAATATTACCTTTTTTATAAGGACTTAATTGTCGAATATATGGATTTTTTTGCTATAAATTTATAATGTGAAATAGATCACATATCTTGCAGCAATATATAGGTAATATGAGGCTGCTTAAGTTGTAAGCCTGTTAGCTTTTAAGTAAATACTAAAGTTTCATTTTAAGGAGTTTCCTATGAAAACGAGCAAAAGACGTTTTTTAAAATCAATTTTAGCTGTCTCTGTTCTTGCTGTAACTGGATTATATTCAAATATCACTTATGCAAAAGATGCTGAAAAATTTAAATTAGGCTTCTTAGTAAAACAGCCTGAAGAGCCTTGGTTTCAAACCGAATGGCGTTTTGCAGATAAAGCTGCTCAAGATCTTGGTGATGTAGAAATTATTAAAATTGCTGTGCCAGATGGCGAGAAAACCTTAAATGCTATAGATAATTTAGCTGCTAGTGGTGCGAAAGGTTTCGTTATTTGTACGCCTGATCCAAAACTAGGTCCTGCCATTATGGCAAAAGCGAGATCTTATGATTTAAAAGTGGTTACTGTTGATGATCAATTCTTAAATGCTGCGGGCGAACCGATGACAAATGTGCCATTGATTATGATGGCAGCGAAAGAAATAGGGGAACGTCAAGGGCAAGAGCTTTACAAAGAAATGCAAAAACGTAATTGGGATATTAATGAAACAGCGGTTCTTGCGATTACAGCTGATGAATTAGATACTGCTCGCCGTCGTACAGAAGGTTCGATTGATGCGTTAATTAAAGCGGGTTTCCCTCAAGAGAAAATTTATAAATCACCAACGAAAAGTAATGATATTCCAGGAGCTTTAGATGCTGCGAACTCAATGCTGGTTCAACACCCTAAAGTGAAAAACTGGTTAATTGTAGGTATGAATGACAATACCGTTTTAGGTGGTGTTCGTGCAACAGAAGGTCAAGGCTTTAAACCTGAAAATGTGATTGGCATTGGTATTAATGGTACTGATGCGGTAAATGAGCTTTCTAAACCAAATCCAACTGGTTTTGTGGGTTCATTATTACCAAGCCCAGACGTTCACGGTTATCGTAGTACAGAAATGCTTTATAAATGGGTAAAAGAAGGTGTAGAACCACCTAAATTTACACCAATTGGCGATCCTGTATTACTGACTCGTGAGAATTTTAGAGCCGAACTTGATAAGAAAGGGCTTTAATGGGTAAATAACTTCAGTAAGGAGGATATATGGTCGCATATTTAGAATTCGATAATATTTATAAAGAATTTCCCGGTGTTAAGGCTTTACAGGGCGTTTCATTTAAATGCTATGAAGGAAAAGTTCACGCATTAATGGGCGAAAATGGTGCAGGTAAATCCACCTTACTGAAGATTTTAAGTGGTAACTATTCTGCAACAAAAGGGAAGTTACATATTGGTGGAAGAACTGTTAATTTCCGTAATACCAAAGATGCTTTATTAGCAGGTGTTGCGATTATTTATCAGGAATTAAATATTGTTCCTGAAATGACGGTGGCTGAAAATTTATGTTTAGGGCAATTTCCGCACTCTTTTGGTGTGGTAAATCAAAAGAAATTGGAAGAAACTGCACAATTTTATTTAGATAAATTGGAGCTGAATATTTCGCCTTCTACTCAGCTTAAAGATTTATCTATTGGTCAATGGCAGATGATTGAAATTGCTAAAGCATTAAGTCATGGGGCAAAAATAATTGCCTTTGATGAGCCAACCAGTAGTTTGTCTGCCCCTGAAATTGAAAAGTTATTTTCTGTGATTAATGAGCTAAAAGCAGAAGGAAAAGTAATTCTATATATTTCTCATCGTATGGAAGAAATTTTTAGAATCAGCGATGAAATTACTGTATTAAAAGATGGGCAGTTTGTACAAACCTTCTCTGATTTATCTCAAATTACTAATGATGATCTTGTGCGTAGTATGGTTGGGCGTAATTTAGGTGATATTTATAACCACCGCCTAAGAGAGCTTGGCGAAGAACGTTTAAGAATTTCTAATTTATCGGGAACAGCCCTTAAAGGTAATTTCAATTTAAGTGTAAAAGCAGGCGAAGTGCTAGGTTTGTTCGGTTTAGTAGGAGCAGGACGTTCTGAATTACTCAAAGTGATTTTCGGTGCAGATAAGATTACACAAGGCACTATTGAATTAGATGGAGAGAAACTATCTATTAACTCGCCTAAAGATGCCATTGAAAATGGCATTGTGCTTTGCCCAGAAGATCGTAAAAAAGAAGGTATTATTCCAACAGCAACAGTTGGAGAAAATATCAATATTAGTGCCAGACGGTTACATAATTTTATACGTTTTATCATTAATGATAAGTGGGAAAAGGAAAATGCAGAATTCCAACGCAAACAGATGAATGTGAAAACTCCATCTATTGAACAATTAGTTGTGAATTTATCTGGCGGTAATCAGCAAAAAGCCATTCTAGGGAGATGGTTATCTGAAAATGTAAAAGTATTACTTTTAGATGAACCAACAAGAGGAATTGATGTTGGGGCTAAATCAGAAATTTACGATTTAATTTTTAAACTAGCAGATGAAAAATTAGCCATTATTGTTGTGTCGAGTGATTTACCAGAAGTAATAGGTTTATCAGACAGAATAATGGTTATGAAAGGGCAACAAATTACAGGCGAAGTTAGCCGAGATGATGCAACAGAAGCTGGAATTTTAAAACTTGCTATGGTTAATCACTAGAATTTTTACCGACAGAGGGATTTATTATGTCAGATGTAATAACAACAAATGTAAAATCAGCGACTCCAATTAATCGAATTTGGACAGCTTATGGAATGTTATTGATTTTCTTCGCTATTTTTATTGTCGCTTGTATTTTTGTACCTAATTTTGCTACAGCGATTAATATGAAAGGACTCGGTTTAGCTATTTCAATGAGCGGAATGGTTGCGTGCGGAATGTTATTCTGTTTAGCTGCTGGCGAAATTGATTTATCTGTAGCCTCTGTAATTGCTTGTGCAGGTGTTGTAACAGCGGTAGTTATCAATCAAACTCAAAGTGTTTGGATTGGAGTTTTAGCAGGTGTAGGATTAGGTATTGGTGTTGGCTTATTAAATGGTTTTATTATTGCAAAACTTAAAATTAACTCTCTAATCACAACACTTGCTAGTATGCAGATTGCTCGTGGTTTAGGTTACATTATTTCTGATGGTAAAGCGGTAGGTATTACTAAAGAGGAATTTTTTGAAATTGGTTATCAAGATTTCTTAGGTGTACCACTTCCAATTTGGTTTACCGTTATTTGCTTTATTATCTTTGGCTTCTTACTCAGTAAAACCACTTATGGTCGTAATACATTAGCTATTGGCGGTAATCAAGAAGCAGCAAGATTGGCAGGGATTAATGTTGATCGCACAAAATTAATGATTTTCGTAGTATCAGGAATGATTTCAGCCATTGCAGGGGTTATCTTAGCTGCTCGTATGACAAGTGGTCAGCCAATGACATCCGTTGGTTTTGAATTAACCGCTATTTCTGCTTGTGTATTAGGTGGTGTTTCATTAACGGGTGGTGTCGGTCGAATTTCATTTGTGATTGCTGGGGTATTAATTCTAGGTACAATTGAAAACGTGATGAACCTACTCAATATTTCGCCATTTGCTCAATATGTTGTGCGTGGTTTAATCTTGATGGCAGCGGTAATTTTTGATAAATATAAACAAAAAATATTTAGATAAAATTATCGGGGGTAAAATGCCTCAACATAAACAGGATTCACAAACTAATCCTTTACTTCCCGGGTATGACTTTAATGCTTATTTAGTGGCAGGTTGTACCCAAATTGAAAAATCAAATGAACTGGATTTTCCTATTTATCGTCCAAATGGAATGAATGGTTATATTCTCAATTTAACCATAAAAGGAAAAGGTTCAGTTTTCCAAAATGATCACCAATTTGATTGCAATGTTGGTGATCTTCTTTTATTTCCACCGAATGCCGTTCACGATTATCAACGCTCTCCTGATTCTGATTCTTGGCATCACCAATGGATTTATTTCAGAGCCAGAACCTTATGGAAGGATTGGTTAAAATGGAGTGATACCATTGAAAATGTAGGCAGATTAACTATTCCAGATCAGAAAACATATCAAAATATCTTGGCTTTATTTCAACAAATTGAAAAAGAGTACAACTCTAATCGTTTGTTTTCTGAAGCAATGTCTATGTGCTTACTTGAACAATTAATTATTACCTGCATTGAGCTAGAGCCTTCTAATCAAAAAAGGAAAATAGAGCCAAGAATATTAGATGTGTGTAATTTAATCTCACAAGATATTCACTTAAACCATAAAATTGAAGAATTAGCAGAATATATCCACATATCTCCTTCTCGTTTAACACATTTATTTGTAGAACAAGTAGGTACAAGTATTGTGAAATGGCGAGAAGAACAGAGAATGATAAGAGCAAGGCACTTATTGCATACCTCGAACGCCCCTATTTATCATATTGCCCGTCAGCTAGGCTATGACGATCAACTCTATTTCACTCGATTATTTAAACGTTATACAGGGCTAAGCCCTTCGGCGTTTAGGGATTCGAGATAAATTGTGATCTTAATCTCATTTAAAATGATGTAGCTGTTTTGTCCATATAAATAGCTGTTTATCCCCTAACTCTATTTAAATTTGGGTGTTAGTCTAGCACTCAATTAGATGTTATTAGGGGGTATTTTATGTCAGAAGCACAAAAAGCCATTACTGAAGGAAAGGTTTCTCTAGGTATTGAATTTGGTTCAACCCGCATTAAGGCTGTTTTAATTGATGAGAAAGGCGATATTCTTTCTGTTGGCGGATTTAATTGGGAAAATCATTTTGTCGATGGTGTTTGGACTTATCCTTTAGACGAAGTTTGGACGGGCGTTCAAGCTGCTTACAAAGCATTATCCGAAAATGTGCAGCAGCAATATGGGCAACCATTGCAAAAAATAGCCAATATCGGCATTAGTGCGATGATGCACGGCTATTTAGCGTTTAATCAACAAAATGAGTTGCTTGTGCCATTCCGCACTTGGAGAAATAATTTCACTGCTGAAGCCTCTCATCAATTAACTCAACTCTTTAACTATAATATTCCACAACGTTGGAGTATTGCTCATCTCTATCAAGCTATTTTGAATAAGGAAGAACATCTACCTGAGGTTAATTTTATAACAACCTTAGCAGGTTATGTGCACTGGCAATTAACGGGCGAAAAAGTGTTAGGTATTGGTGATGCGTCAGGTATGTTTCCGATAGACTTAGCTACGCAAAACTACAATGCTCAAATGCTTTCTCAATTCGATGAACTGATTAAAGATAAACAATTTGGTTGGTCTTTATCAGATATCTTACCGAAAGTGTTAGTAGCAGGCGAAAAAGCAGGCATTTTAACCGAGAAAGGTGCATTATTGCTTGATCCAACAGGTTCATTAAAAGCGGGTTCTATACTTTGCCCACCTGAAGGCGATGCTGGCACGGGAATGGTCGCAACCAATAGTATTTCTGAGAAAACAGGCAATATTTCCGCAGGAACTTCTGCTTTTGCGATGATCGTACTACAGAAAGAGCTCTCAAAAGTGTATGAAGAATTGGGTATGGTCACAACACCAACAGGTAAGTTAGTTGCTATGGCTCATTCTAATAACTGTTCTTCAGATATTAATGCGTGGGTTGGATTATTTAAAGAAACCTTGTCAGCTCTCAATTTATCTTGTGATACAGATACCTTATACCAAACTCTCTTTTTAAAAGCCTTAGAGGGAGATGCCGATTGCGGTAATTTACTCTCTTATGGATTTTATTCGGGCGAGCATATCGTGGGGTTATCAGAAGGTTGCCCTACCTTTATGCACCCCGCCAATGCGAATTTTAATTTAGCGAATTTTATGCGAGTTCATCTCTACACAGCATTTGCGGCAATGAAGATTGGAATGGATATTTTAATGCAGCAAGAAATGGTGGAAATTACGCAAATTCTTGGACACGGCGGTATTTTTAAAACTGAAAATGTCGCTCAAAAATTCTTAGCTTCTGCCCTAGATGTACCTATTGCCACAATGCAAACCGCAAGTGAAGGCGGTGCTTGGGGCATTGCATTATTAGCTAATTATCTCAATGAACATCAAAAAGGGATTTCGTTAGACGATTATCTCAATCATCAAATTTTTAATACTACTTCTGTTTCTGTTGCAGAGCCTGATGCGGAAATCTCAGCAGGTTTTGATGCCTTTATGCAACGTTATAAAAAAGGACTAGGAGTAGTAAAAGAAGCCGTTTTAGCATTTAAAGAATAGGAGTTTTCTGATGGAATTTATTAAATCACTCGAGGCTTGGTTTATTGTTGGTAGCCAACATTTATATGGGGCTGAAGCGTTAAAACAAGTAGAAAAAGATGCAGCGGAAATTGTCGATTACCTTAATCAACAAAATCCGTTTGTCAAAATCAAACTAAAACCTGTTGCAACAACACCTGGAGAAGTGTTTGCTGTATGTAAGGAAGCGAATAATCAAGAAAACTGTATCGGTGCGATTGCGTGGATGCACACCTTCTCACCAGCCAAAATGTGGATTGCAGGGCTACAAGCATTCTCTAAACCGTTAGTGCAGTTCCATACTCAATTTAATCGCCATATTCCGTGGGATAAAATTGATATGGATTATATGAATTTGCACCAGACCGCTCACGGTGATCGTGAATTTGGTTTCCTTGTCTCTCGCCTACGTTTACCAAGAACGATAGTTGTAGGGCATTGGCAAGATGAAAGCGTATTAGATAAATTCAATCGTTGGATGCGTGTGGCGGTTGCAATTTACGATCATAAACAACTTAAGATTGCTCGATTTGGCGATAATATGCGAGAAGTTGCAGTAACAGAGGGCGATAAAGTAGAAGCTCAAAAAGTCTTTGGTTACAGCGTGAATGGTTATGGCGTTTATGAACTGGCAGAAGCGATTGATGCTATCTCTGATGAAGATGTTCGCAAATTATTGGCAGAATATGACCGCTTGTATAATGTTGAAGAGAGCTTGAAAGAAAAAGGTTCAGCAAGAGAATCATTAGAATATTCAGCTCGTATTGAAATTGGCTTAAAAACCTTCTTGGATAATGGCGGATTTAAAGCCTTTACCGATAACTTCCAAAACTTAAATGGCATTAAACAATTACCCGGCTTAGCGGTACAACGCTTAATGGAACAAGGTTATGGTTTTGGTGGCGAGGGCGATTGGAAAACCGCTGCTCTTGTGCGTGCCGTTAAAGTAATGGGATATGGCTTACCAAATGGTTCGTCTTTTATGGAAGATTACACCTACGACTTAGATGAGAAAAACCAAGTCGTGCTAGGGGCTCATATGCTTGAAGTTTGCCCATCAATAGCGAAAGAAAAATCGAAGTTAGCAATTAGACCTCTTGGCATTGGCGGTAAAGCTGACCCTGTTCGTTTAATTTTCAGCGGAAAGGCTGGTAAAGCGGTTAATGCAACAGTGGTTGATATGGGTGAGCGTTTCAGAATGGTGGTAGCGGATTTAGATGCTATCGACGCACCAAACCAAATGCCAAATTTACCTGTTGGACACGCATTCTGGAAACTCCAACCAAGCTTTGATGTTGGCACGCAAGCGTGGATTTTAGCAGGTGGGGCACACCACAGTGCTTATAGCTTGGATATCGATGCGGATATGCTCCGTACTTTTGCAGAATATTTTGGTATTGAATTTATTCACATCAATGAAAAAACGGAACTACCACAACTTAAAAATGAATTACGCTGGAATGATTTAGCGTATAAATTTGCTAAGTAAAGAGTGCGTTTTATAAAATAACCGCTTGTAAACTTAAATTACAAGCGGTCATTTTTTCCTGATTTTTTACAAACTACTTGTCCAAAATAGTTTTAATCAACAGCATTAGTGCTGCAGCATCATCAACCAATCCAAGCGGGCCTAGAATTGCTTCAGGCAGAATATCAACAGGGCTGAACATATAAATTAAGATAATTGCAATCTTAATCCATTTTATTTTGTTAGTTGGGGATTTTGTTTGGATTCTGCTCATTTGTGTTCCTATAAACTTTCTACAAAAAACGGTAACCACTCTTCTGCGGTGGTATCGTGATCAAAATTATTGACCACATCAATGCGTAAAGATTCACACACTTGATTTGCCCCTTTCGCTTTTAAGGCATCTTCAACAATATTTACCGCATTGCAGAATGTATCGTAATCAGTGCTGCCTAAGCCAATAACGCCAAATTTCATTGAGTTGAAATCAGACGTGCTATTCGCTAAATCGTCAAATAAAGGTTGAATATTTTCGGGCAATTCGCCTGCTCCGTGTGTAGAGGTAACCACAATTAAATGTGATTTCCCCTCAATATCTGAAAGGGTTGCTTGGTTGTGTAATTCTACTTCAAAGCCTTGCTCGGATAATACATCATTAATGTGGTCTGCAACATATTCTGCACCGCCTAAGGTGCTGCCTGTGATAATGCAAATAGATGTCATAATAGCTCTCTTATAAATAATTTTTGGCTATTCTAGCTAAGAAAACGTGCTTTGCAAGCGATTATTCTAAAGATTATATTTTATAACTTTTGGTTATTTTGCAAACAACAAAAAGCCAAGTAAGTTAGCTTAAAATAAACTATTGAGGAGTATTTATGCGTTTTTCTAAATCAATGTTAAGTGTTTTGTTATTGGGTTCAAGCTCTTTGGTGTTGGCAGCCCCAGCGAATACATTAATTAACTGTGTTGCAACACCTCCAATGAAACTAAGCCCTGCTATTACCAATGATGCTAACGATTTTAACGCCAGCTCTCAGCAAATTTATAACCGTCTGTTGAAGTTTAAAGATGGTGAATTAACTGTTGAGCCAAGTTTGGCTGAAAAATGGGAAATCAGTGAAGATGGTTTAACTTACCTTTTTCATTTAAGGAAAGATGTTAAATTCCATTCAAATAAAACTTTTACACCAACACGTCCTTTAAATGCTGATGATGTACTATTTTCATTTCAGCGTCAGTTAGATGCTAACCACCCATATCATAAGGTATCAGACGGCACATATTTTTACTATCACTGGATGAACCTGCCGAAAATTTTGAAGTCGGTAGAAAAAATTGATGAACATGCCGTGAAAATTACATTACATCAGCCAAATACGCCATTTTTAACCACCGTTGCTATGGATTTCCTCTCCATTTATTCAAAAGAATATGCGGATAAATTACTTGCAGAGGGTAAGCCTGAATTGCTTGATCAAATCCCAATCGGTACAGGGCCGTTTATTTTCCAGGCATATCAAACCGATCAAGATGTTCGTTATACCGCAAATGCGGATTACTTTGAGGGAAAAGCAAAGTTTGATAGGCTTGTTTTTAGTATCACGCCCGATGCAGGCACACGCTATGCAAAATTAAAAGCTGGTGAATGCGATGTGATTGATTTCCCGAATATTTCGGATATTACTCAAATGAAGCAAGATCCAAAAGTGAATTTATTAGAAAGGGAAGGGCTAAATTTAGCTTATATCGGCTTAAATAATACCAAGCCTGCTTTAAATAATGCCAAAGTTCGCCAAGCCTTGCATTATGCAACCGATAAAAAAGCGATTGTCGAGGCTGTTTATCAAGGCGGTGGCACGGTGGCAAGTAATCCGTTCCCTGATTCGGTGTTGGGCTATAATCCAAATTTACCGCAATATGAATTTAACCTTGAAAAAGCTAAAGCTCTATTAACAGAAGCCGGCTTTGCCGATGGTTTTGAAACAGAAATTTGGGTGCAGCCGGTTGTACGTCCTTCAAATCCAAATCCTCGTCGAACGGCTGAAATTATTCAGGCGGATTGGGCAAAAATTGGGGTAAAAGCCAAATTAGTTACCCATGAATGGGCTGATTTTAATAAACGCACCCGTGAAGGCGAGTTTTTTGCCGGAACTTATGGTTGGACAAGTCGCAACGGCGATCCTGATAACTTCCTCTTCCCGTTATTGAGCAAATCCAATATTCCGGGAACAAATTATGGACGTTGGAGTGATGAGAAATTTGAGCAATTATTAGCCACAGCCGTTCAAGCTCAAAACCGTGAGGAGCGGGCTAAGCTCTATCAGCAAGCCGTAGAGATAGTAAATGAACAAACGCCGTTTATTCCTCTTGCTCACGCTATCAACTATGTGCCATTAAGTAAAAGAGTTCAGGGTTTTGTGCAAAATCCGTTTGGTTATACGCCATTCTATGGGGTGAGTTTAGCGGAGTAATATGTTATACAAGCGGTCTATTTTTGCCACTTTTTTGCAAAGTTCGGTAGAGAATAGACTGCTTTTCTTTTAGAATAAGTTACCTTTCTATACAGATAAGCCTATATGAAAAAGACACTCTTTTTATCTTTCGTACTTACGCTTGCCACTCCAATCAAAGCAGATGAAAGTAATCACACTCAGATTTGTGCTGAGCAACAACATCAAATGATTGCTCATCATTTTAAGATTGCTCAAGAGCAACTTTCTGCTCGTGCTTTAGCCTCTGCCTGTAAAACTGCTCCTAACAATTCAGCGGAAACTTTAGTGAGTTATGCGGTTATAGAACCTAAATACAGCAAAGAAAATTATCAAGACGATCACGAAAACACGCCTAAATGGACGCTTTTTGTTGCTCGTGTGAATGATAATGCGATATTGCAATCGTGGGAGCAGGATATGGAGATCGATGCCTCTATTGATGTGAATGCAGATAGCCTTAAAATTGATACCGCCCGTTATATTCTAAACGACAAAGTAAGAGCTTTCGGCGTGAGGTTTAATAACGCTGCTCGTGGTCCAAGTGCTCCAGAGTATTGGGCAAATGACTATTTGATGTTATTTGTGCCAGATAACGAAAAGTTAAAACTTGTCTTTGATTATCCGATGACCTTTTGGAATATTTTAGATGATAAAGAAACCAAAACTGAAACGTCAAACCTTGTATTGCAAATGGATAACAAACAGACCAAGGGTTTCAATGATATTATTTTGAAAGCGGATATTACCCAACATATCTGGAGTACGGGGTTTTATGATATAGGCAGGGAGTTAAAATCAGAAAACTATCGCCAAGAAAAAGTGCGATTAAAATATAATGGCAGCCGTTACTCTCCAGTAGAAAAAGCAGAATGGCTGCACTAATTGCAAATTTTTGAGAAAAAATTACCGCTTGTAAGCGGTAATTTTGTTTTTTACGAAGAAATTTTGCAACGAGCTATCTCTTTTTCATAAATAGGTAATGTAAACTTAATTGCATCTTCTTCGCTCATTGCATCTGTGTCTGCTTTTGTTTTTACAAAGAATGGTTTGGTAGTAGCTTTAACAATTTCTTCTTTTTCTTCTGCTGTTGGTGGAATAAATGGTGGTAAGTTCTCATAACCCGCTTGACGTAATAGAACTTCAGCAAGTTTTTGTCCAGCACTGGTTGCAAAGAAATCATCAGCTTCTTTAATTTCTTCTTCAGTCAAGATACCTTTAAAATATGGCTCAAGTACTTCTAGATAGTTTGGATTACCCTCGATGCTACCTAAACACGCACGTTGTATTTCATTGAGTTCATATTCAGATTTAATTGAGTTTACTATCATCGCTCGATTAATAGTCACTTGAAAATCCATATAAGGGCTTTTAATAAGATATTTTTCGATATCAGCAGGATTTGCTGGAGATACAGCAAACGCTTTTTGTGAGTGCGTTATTAAAGCTGCAGAGATAACGAAAGACAAAGCAGAGAATTTAATTAATTTTTTCATCATAGAGTAGAATCCTTGTATTTAAGGGTTAAAATGAGCCTCTTATCTTATCTTATCTTATCTTATCTTATCTAGATATTTTTTTCGCTAAATAGCAAATTTTTGAGAAAAAATAACCGCTTGTAAGTAACAAGCGGTTATTTTCGTTCATTTTTTTGCAACTTAAATTAAAGAAATTTCGCTTTTAACTCTTTTACAACTGCTTTTTGTTGTGCGTTGAGTTTTGTCATTGGTTCACGGCAGTAGCCTGCTTGAACACCTTCTTCTTCTAATAAACCTTTGATGGTTTGGTATAAGCCGTTGCCTAAAATACCTTCAATTAAGTCGTTTGTAACGTGTTGAATTTCAAGTGCTTCTTTGATTTTACCTTGCTGAGCTAATTCAAAAATTTGTCTTGCACGAATACCGTTTACGTTAAAGGTTGAGCCGATTGCACCATCTACGCCTAATACCGCAGCAGGTAACATCATTTCATCAAAACCAGCCCAGATTAGGTGGTTCGGGTAGGCTTTTTTCAAGCGTTCTAATAGGTAGAAATCGCCAGCGGTAAATTTAACACCTAAGATTTTCGGGTTTTTGTAAAGCTCGCCGAATTGCTCAATCCCCATATTCACACCTGTTAGGAATGGAATAGAGTACACGATCATATTATTGCCTGTTTCTGCAATAATGGTGTCGTAGTAGTATTTGATTTCAGGGAAGCTGAATTTGTAGTAGAACGGTGTTACCGCTGATAAGCTGTCATAGCCTAATTCTGTTGCGTATTTACCTAATTCCACTGCTTCTTTTAAGTTTACACTACCCACTTGAGCGATTAAGGCAATGTCATCTTTCGCTTCATCTTTTGCAATGCGGAAGATCTCTTTTTTCTCTTCGGTTGAAAGCATAAAGTTTTCGCCCGTTGAGCCGCCAACGTATAAACCGTCCACTTTCATTTTATCGATGTTGTGGCGGATAATTTGGCGTAAGCCTTGTTCATTGATTGAGCCGTCTTCGTTAAAAGAAACGAGTAACGCACTAAAAATACCTTTTAAACTTTTCATTTGAATCTCCGGAGTTTTTGAAAGAGTTAATTTTTCTTAAAATGATGTTCTGCCCACCAAGCTGCCCCGATTAAGCCGGCATCTTGCCCTGATTTGGCATTTTCTAATGTACAGTGATAAACGGCTGGAAGTTCAGCAAGAAAACGTTGAACGAGCGGTAAATAACCTTCTGCCAAACCCACGCTGCCACCTAACACCACTTTTTGAATATCCAAGCTGATTTTTAAATCAGCAATTAAGTTTGCAATCGCTTTTGCAGATTTTTCCACTAATTCGACCGCTTGTGAGTTGCCTTGTCTGAAACGCTCAAACACCTCTTTTGGCGAACAAGGGGAATCCCATTTGCTGGCGGAGGCTTCAATCGCACGCCCTGCGGCAACGGCCTCCACACAACCGACACGCCCACAGCCACACACAGGCCCGTTCGGATCAGCCAACGTATGCCCGATATGCCCTGCAATGCCGTTTGAGCCGATTTGCAGGTCACCATTTAAAATAATGCCACCGCCGACACCTGTAGATACGGTAATAAAGACGAAATTTTTGACCGCTTGTTGGTCTTCATTTAAATATTCGGCACACACCGCCGCTTGCACGTCATTTAATAACGCAATCGATTTATCGGTATGGCGAGCAATGCTTTCTTTTAACGGAAACTCGGCTAAACCACCCAAGTTTTTCGGATTTAACGCAGTCAGCACACCATTATTGATAATGCCTGTGGAGGCAACTGCAACAAAATCAAATTGCCCTTGATAAATTTGTACAATTTCCGCAATGGCTTGATGTAAACTTTCAGCTTGATCGGCTTGGGGTTTATCGGTTGGGGTTTGAATTTGCTTGCGTTGTTCCACTTGATTGTGCTGAACAATCGCCGTTGCAATTTTTGTGCCGCCAATATCAATCGCTAAACAACGCATACTTTCCCCTATTTTTGAGCCGATTTTACAGAATCCGCAAACCAGCTAACGATATGCTCCAAGCGAGTTAATGCTGAACCAACGGTAACGTAATCTGCCCCAATTTCAATCGCCACTTTGGCAAGCTCTGGCGTGTTATAACGCCCTTCCGCCATTACATTACAGCCTGCGGCTTTTAAATCTTTCACTAATTGATAGTCTGGCTCATCTGGCACTTCACCGCCTGTATAGCCCGACATTGTGCTGCCGACAATATCAAAACCAAGTTGTTGGCAATGCAAACCCTCTTCCAAATTGGAGCAATCCGCCATTGCTAAACAACCTTTTTCGTGAATGCGTTTAACCGCCTCTTCAATGCTGACAGGGCGAGTGCGGAATGTGCCATCAACGGCGATAACATCTGCCCCAGCTTCGGCTAAGGCATCAATATCTTCTAAGAATGGGGTGATACGAACGGGGGAATCTGGCAAATCACGTTTTACAATGCCGATAATCGGCACATCAACAACGGCACGAGTTGCTTTTAAATTTTCTACGCCCTCAATGCGAATGCCTTTTGCTCCACCAATAACAGAAGCAGCCGCCATAGCAGCCACAATTTCAGGTTTATCCATCGGACCATCATCAACCGGTTGGCAAGAAGCAATCAGCCCGTTTTGGATTTTATTTAAAATAGTATGACGAGATACAGACATAATCTTTTCCTTTTTGTACTGCAAAAAGTAGCCATAGACTAGATTTTGTTTATGAAGAAATACTCCAAATAATTATAAACCTATAAATTTTTACTACAAATGGAAAAATAAGAAAATGTGAGCTAGATCTCATTTTTTGTGAAAGTTTAGAAAAAGAAATAGCCGTTAATTTTGCAACTAACGGCTATTTTTTTAGGTTTGAATTAGCACATCTGCACCTATTCCTAATTTATTGTGCAAATTTCTAATCATATTTAGGGTGAGTGGTCGGGTTTTATTAAAAATCTCATAAACCCTGTTTGGTTTACCGATAATCCCATCAAGATCTTTAATTTCCATTCCTTGTTGTTCCATTCTGAATTTGATAGCTTCTATAGGATCAGGTAAGTCAATGTGATAATGTTTGCTTTCATAATTCTCAATGAGGCTTATCATTACATCGAAATAATCTAGCTCATCGGTAGTTAATTCATCTTCACGATCAAATAAAGGCTCAACCGCCTTAAGTGCATTTTGGTAATCTGTTTCCGTTCTGATTGGAGTTATATTCATTTTTTACCTCTATAATTCGATTTCATCAGCGTTTATGCGATCATATTCGGCGTGTGTTCCGATAAATTTTATATAAACAGCCCCTAATCTAAAGGCTACTGCTATGATTAAGCGATGATCATTACCTTTAATATTAAATACAACACGTCTATTTTTCAGGATACTGGCATTTTTATATTGAGCTTTAATATCGTGAGCAGTTTGCCAATTTGCCTTTTTAACCTCTGCTACCCACGCTTTTAATGGTTGCTCTGTTTCGGGATATTTGGTGTAGTAATCAATTAAGGTTGAAGTTGAGATTATTCTCATAATTTTCCTAAATTCAAAAGTCTATCTATATGATAATCCCAATTTGGGATTAAGTAAATATATTGGAGAATTTATAGAAGTAGAAGATAAGATGATGAATTGGCGGAAGTGTATGGGAGTCGAACCCACCCGAGAACGCTGGCGTCCTCAACAGGATTTGAAGTCCTGCCACCTCACCAGAGATGACACACTTCCGAATGTGTAGCAATATTGTACTTTATTTATTAGAATAATCCAAAACATTCTCTCGATAAAATTTTATGCAACAACTATTCCGACAAATTCCCTCACTCGACCTACTTCTGAAAAAGCCACAAGCGGTCGAATTATGCCAAAAATTTGCTTATTCTACGGTTGCAGAACAAGCACGATTATTGATTAACCAAGCCCGTCAATTTATCGCTCAGCATCAAGCATTACCGAGCTTTATCTCAGAGGAAAAGGCATTTTTCTCCATATTAGAAAGCAATCTGCAAGCCTTAAGCAACGTTAAGATCAGAACTGTTTTTAATTTAACAGGCACGGTGCTGCATACTAATTTGGGGAGAGGATTGTGGTCGGAAAAAGCGATTGAAGCTGCCACAAACGCAATGCGACAAAACGTTGCGTTAGAATTTGATATTGATGAGGGCAAACGCTCGCATCGAGACAATTATATATCCGAACTTTTGCAAATCTTAACGGGGGCGGAGGCAGCTTGTATCGTAAATAACAATGCCTCTGCGGTGTTGTTGATGCTCGCCACTTTCGCACAAGGTAAAGAGGTTATTGTTTCTCGCGGTGAACTGGTTGAAATCGGTGGATCATTCCGTATTCCTGATATTATGGCTCAAGCAGGGTGTAAATTGGTGGAAGTCGGCACAACTAATCGCACTCATTTAAAGGATTATCGCAACGCAATCACTGAAAACACTGCCTTTTTGATGAAAGTTCACACGAGCAACTATCATATTGAGGGGTTTACTAGCTCAGTATCGGAAGAAGAGCTAGTCGCACTCGGTAAAGAGTTTAATCTGCCTGTGATTACCGATTTAGGCAGCGGCTCGCTTACCAATATGCAGGCACTCAATTTACCCGCGGAGCCAATGGTGCAACAAAAAGTGGCAGCAGGGGTGGATTTAGTTTCTTTCTCGGGCGATAAATTATTGGGTGGGCCTCAAGCGGGCATTATCGTGGGGAGTAAAGCGATGATTAGCCAACTGCAACAGCACCCACTTAAACGAGTGTTACGTTGCGATAAAGTGATTTTATCCGCCCTTGAAGCAACGCTCCGCCACTATTTATTCCCTGAAAAATTAACGGACGATTTACCGACGCTTAATTTGCTCACACAATCGCTCGAGGAGTTACAGCACAAGGCAGAACGCTTGAAAAACGCCTTAAACAAGCGGTTAAATGCCGATTATATTTTGCAAATTGAGCCGAGCCCCGCTCAAATTGGCAGCGGTGCATTGCCTTCGGAAAGATTGCCATCGGTGGCAGTAACGATTTCCGCTGAAAAACAGCGCGATTTACTTGCGTTAGAAAAACAGTTCAAAACCTACCCAAGCCCCATTATTGGACGCATTGCACAGAGTAAAATGTGGTTGGATTTAAGATCGGTGGCGGAGTTTGAAAAGTTGATTGAGATGTTGGGATATTAGTGACGGTAGGGACAGGTCCTGTGCCTGTCCGATAAATTACAGAAACAGAATAAGATAAAGGAATCCTTATGGATCTACACCACATTCGGGAAGACTACACCAAAAAAGTGCTTTCTATTAAAGATTGCCATTCAAGCCCAATCACCCAGTTTGAGCAGTGGTTGAGTGAAGCTATTAATACGAAAGTGAATGAGCCGACTGCAATGAATATTGCGACAGTTGCAGAGAATGGTCGCCCGAGTAGCAGAATGGTTTTACTGAAAGAAGTTAATCCACAGGGTTTTGTCTTTTTTACCAATTATCAGAGCCGAAAAGGGCTGGAAATTGCTGAAAATCCGTTTGGTTGCTTAACGTTCTTTTGGTCGGAATTACAACGTCAAGTGCGGGTGGAAGGGCGAATTGAGAAAATTCCAGAGGCGGAGTCTGATGCTTATTTTGCCTCTCGTCCTTATACTAGCCGTTTAGGGGCGTGGGCGAGCGAACAAAGTCTGCCGATTGAAAACTACAAAGCGCTATTGTTGAAATCTGCCAAGTTTGCATTGCAATTTCCACTTGAAGTACCTCGTCCTCCGCGTTGGGGTGGTTATATTTTGATTCCAGATTGTATTGAATTTTGGCAAGGAAGAAGTAGCCGCTTGCACGACCGTATTCAGTATAAGTTAGTATCAGGGGCGTGGGAAAAGGTGAGGTTATCGCCCTAAGTTCTGATTTTGAATTTGGTATAAAGAAAGATAGAATATTGGGAGAGCTTTATCTGTAAGGGGGCTATATGGAACTGACGTTATCACACGAATTATCTCAGTTAGATCAGAAAAAAAGTTTTTATACTGATGATGAATTGGAATTGCTAGATAAATTAGAAAAAGGCTTAGTGGAAACTAAATCTCACGATCAGGTAATGGAAAATCTGCGTAAAAAGCTAGGATTAACTGAAAAATGATGAAGTTTGATTACAACATTGTTTGGTTAGAAAAAGCAGAAATTAAATTACTCCATCAAGCGGATTATATTTTGCAACAATCTCAAAATCCGATTATTGCAGAACAATTTTATGACGCAATCAAAAGCGAAGTGGATAAACTTTCCTATACGGCAGATGTTTATCGGCTGCGTAAGAAAAAAGAAATTCCGATTTTAAACGGTAAATATCAAGTAAAATTCCTGATTGGTCAGGAAAATGTTTATATTGTGGATTTTAAATCTGCTCGCCAAAATAGTTACTAATTTATAAGGACTATCAATGATTATCTGTACTGCTGGCCACGTCGATCACGGCAAAACCTCTCTTTTACACGCCTTAACTGGCACGAATACTACCCATTTACCCGAAGAACAAAAACGTGGACTGACGATTGATTTGGGCTATGCTTATTTACCCATTGAGAACGATATTTTAGGTTTTATTGATGTGCCGGGGCATCAGCGTTTTTTATCCAATATGTTGGCTGGACTTGGCGGAATTCATCACGCCTTGTTGGTGATTTCTGCCGAAGAAGGGATTAAGCCGCAAACCGAAGAGCATTTAGACATTCTCCGCCTGCTGAATTTTCAGCACATTATGATTGTGATTACTAAAGCTGATCGAGCTGAAGAGTCGCAAATTCATCAGCTAATTGAGCAAGTGAAAACCGCTTATCCGTTTTTAGCAGAATCGAAAACTTTTATTACTTCAGCGAAAACCTTGCAAGGTATTAAGGAACTAAAGGCGTATTTAATTGAGATTAATCAGCAAAACACTCAAATAAACAAACCGTTTCGTTATGCCATTGACCGTGTGTTTAATGTGAAAGGGGCTGGATTAGTGGTAACTGGCACAACGGTGGCAGGGCAAGTGAGAGTTGGTTCAGTGCTATTTTTATCGAACGGTAAAAAAGTGCGTGTGAAAGCCATTCATGCCCAAAATACGCCATCGGAAACGGGTTCTGCTGGGCAACGTTTGGCGTTGAATATCGCTAATGTAGAAAAAGAAGAAATCAAGCGTGGCGATTGGATTACCGAGCTTGAGCCAACATTTGCGACCGATCGCATTACCGTCCAACTTACCGCTAACCAAGCCTTCAAAGAGAATAGCATTATTCACTTGTACCATTTCGCCTCGCATATTACGGGTAAACTCAATTTACTTGAGGGCAAACAAGCGGTCAAAAATCAGCAATTTTTTGCAGAAGTGATTCTAGACGAGCCGTTGCATATTGCCATAAACGACAAACTGATTATCCGAAATGGAGATGATAGCCAAACATTAGCGGGGGCGGAGGTGCTAGAGATCCACTCACCCAAACGCCACAAACGCACCGATGAACGTTTGGCATTGGTAAAAAATTTAGCAAAAACGACCGCTTGTAATGATTTTGCCGCACGTCTTAATCTCTATCTGCAAAAAAAAGCCATTGATTTGCCATTGCTATTATGGGCGGAGCAATTGACTACGAAAGCGGTGGCAAAATTAGGGTTTGATGTCTCTTCAAAATGGCTATTTAATCACGAATTTAAATCCCAAGCCCAACAACGGGTGATAGAAAACATAACAACCTATCACCAACAACATCAAGATCAAATAGGCGTCACCAAAGCACGGCTTTATCGTATAGCATTATTGGATTTGCCCGAAAGTTTAGCCAATCAATTTATTGAAGAGCTAGTGGCAGAAAACCGATTAGCAAACAGCCGAGGCTGGTTACATTTGCCTGAACATCGTGTTGAACTTAATGCAGAAGAGTTGCAAATGTGGCAACAAATTCGACCGCTTTTTGAGGCAACTAACCAAGCACTTTGGGTGCGTGATGTAGCAAGCCAGCTTTCTGTAGAGGAGGTGCAAATGCGTAATCTTTTATATAAAGCAGGAAAATTAGGCTATCTTATTCCTATTGTGAAAGATCGCTTTTTATTAAGTGAACAAATCAGTGAATTCGCGACCTTAATTAAGCAGTTTGTGGCAAAACAGGGAGCGATTTCAGTCAATCAATTGCGTGATGAATTAGGCTATGGGCGAAAATTAACCGTGCAGTTAATAGAATATTTTGATCGTTCAGGCTTTTTAAGACGTAAAGGTGATGTACATTTGTTAAGAGATTGTGAAACTTTTGCCTCAAATTAATCAAGAATAGAATTTTTTTATTATTAAAAATAAATTTACTAATTTAAAAATCTGTGTTAAAACTCAAAACCCAAGAGGCAAATGCAACTCAAAGAAGTTTCGTATCTCTTATGGTGTTTGGAGCGGTGGCTCAAAAAACAAAATTCTTATTTTCCCTCTTATTATTTAGGAGTTAAAAAATGAAAAAATTAGTCAAACTTTCTTTCCTTGCAAGCCTTGTGATGGGAACAGCGTCAGTTCAAGCCGCTGAAACGTTTGTGACTATCGGTACGGGTGGTCAAACGGGGGTTTATTATGTGGTGGGGCAGTCTATTTGTCAGTTAGTAAACCGTGATACGGCAAAAACTGGGGTGAAATGTAATGCGCCATCAACGGGCGGCTCGGTGGCAAATTTAAATGCGATTGCAGTGAAAGAAATGGATATGGGAATTGCTCAATCAGATTGGCAATACCACGCTTATAATGGTTCAAGCTCATTTGAAGGTAAGAAAAACGATAAAATCCGTGCAATTTTCTCTCTTCACCCAGAGCCATTTACGGTAATGGCTCGTACTGATGCGAACATTAAATCTTTCGATGACTTAAAAGCAAAACGTGTAAACGTGGGCGATCCGGGTTCTGGTACTCGTGCAACAATGAATGTTATCTTAGCGGCAAAAGGCTGGACGGATAGAGACTTCAAAGTAGCATCAGAATTAAAACCAGCAGAAATGGCGTCTGTAATGTGTGATAACAACTTAGATGCGATCACTTACAACGTAGGTCACCCAAATGGCGCGTTAAAAGAAGCTGCAGCGTCTTGTGATGCGAAATTGGTACCGGTAACAGGCCCTGAAATCGATAAATTAGTGGCTGATCATTCATACTATGCAAAAGCAACTATTCCGGGCGGTTTATATAAAGGTTCTGATGAGCCAACAGAAACCTTCGGTGTATATGCAACTTTAGTAACTTCTGCTGATGTTGATGCCGATAAAGTGTATAACGTAACTAAAGCGGTATTTGATAACTTCGACCGTTTCAAACGTTTACACCCAGCATTTGCAAATTTAAAACAAGATGAGATGATTAAAAATGCACTTTCAGCTCCATTACATGAAGGTGCTGTGCGTTACTACAAAGAGAAAGGTTGGATTAAATAATCCATATTTATCTTAGATTTATGCTTAATCAGCACGTTTTTTAGCGTGCTGGTTTTTTGCATTTATAAGGCTGTTGATAATTTATCGATTTTTCCTTTTGATCGATAAGTTATCCATAGTATTTTATTTAGCAAGCGGTGTTTTTTCCGAGAAAATTTGCAAAT
Source organism: Mannheimia sp. E30BD (assembly GCF_041807785.1). NCBI lineage: Bacteria > Pseudomonadati > Pseudomonadota > Gammaproteobacteria > Pasteurellales > Pasteurellaceae > Mannheimia > Mannheimia sp. E30BD. The sequence goes on along the minus strand of NZ_JBGTYX010000001.1, from coordinate 212,627 downwards.
TTTTTATAAAATATGACCGCTTGTTTTTTTGAGGAATCTATTATGTCGGTTGAATCTAAAGCTGATTACGATGACCTACAAGATATGGTCGCTTCAAATGATACAGGCGGTCGAACACCGTCTGGCTTGGCGAAGAAAGCCATTGTGTATGTCGCTATTCTTTGGTCTATCTTCCAAATTTACTACGCTTCTCCGTTGCCATTTGTTTTTCAAGAATGGCTTACCCAAGCAGGTATTAATTTGAACGTGGTGGTAGATGATACCAAAGCTCGTTCTATCCACTTAGCCTTTGCAATGTTCTTGGCTTTCCTGTCTTATCCTGCCTTTGCAACCTCGCCAAAGCACCGTATTCCAAAAGTTGATTGGGTGTTTGCAATAGTGGGCGCTTGCTTAGCGTTGTACTATATTTTCTTCTATGAAGGATTGGTAAAACGCTTTGGCGCACCGAATACGCAAGATATTATTGCAGGCTGTTTGGGGATTTTATTGGTGCTTGAAGCCACTCGCCGTAGCCTTGGCTTGCCACTTGTGATTATTGCGATGGTATTCTTGGTTTATAATTTCTTTGGGCAGTATTTTCCTGCTGATTGGATTGTAAGCCATCGTTCTGGTTCTCTTTCTCAAATCATTAACCAGCAATGGATTACTACCGAGGGGGTGTTTGGTGTTGCTCTTGGGGTTTCAACCAAATATGTGTTCCTGTTCGTACTATTCGGAGCATTGCTTGATAAAGCAGGAGCAGGTAACTATTTCATCAAAACTGCCTTTGCCTATTTAGGGCATTTGCGTGGTGGCCCGGCGAAAGCGGCGGTAGTTTCTTCTGCATTAACAGGCTTAATTTCAGGCTCATCAATTGCAAACGTGGTAACAACGGGTACGTTTACGATTCCAATGATGAAGCGTGTAGGCTTTACCAAAGAAAAAGCAGGGGCAGTGGAAGTTGCCTCATCGGTAAACGGGCAAATTATGCCGCCGGTAATGGGGGCTGCGGCGTTCTTGATGATTGAATATGTGAATATGCCGTATAGCCAGCTCATCACTCACGCATTCTTACCGGCGTTAATATCGTATATTGCCTTAGTTTATATCGTGCATTTAGAAGCCTGCAAAATGAACTTGCAAGGCTTACCTAGAGTTGAAGAACCAAGCCCGATTTTAGTCTTCTTGTTAAGAACAGTAGCCTCAATTTTAGTGATTGTAGGTTTAGCCATTGGGGTTTACTACGGTTTAGGTTGGATTCGTAATGTGGCAGAAGATTATGCTTTCATTATCGTTTGTGCTTTCTTAGGCTTGTGGTATTTACTGGCTATTCGCCGTGTAGCAAGCTACCCTGATTTAGAAGCGGACGATCCAAATTCAGACATTGTTGCTCTACCAAAAAGAAAACCGACAGTAAATGCAGGCTTACATTACCTCATTCCTGTTGTTGTGTTGCTTTGGTGTTTAATGGTGGAAATGCTTTCTCCGGGCTTATCCGCGTTCTGGGGAACAATTACCTTAATTTTCATTCAATTAACCCAACGCCCGTTACTTAATTTCTTCCGCAAAGAGAGCGTAACGAAAGAGATTATTAAACAAGGTGTTCGAGATGTGGTCGATAGCCTTGAGGCAGGTGGTCGTAATATGACGGGTATCGCCCTTGCAACCGCAACCGCAGGGATTATCGTAGGTGTTGTGGCATTAACAGGCTTTGGTGTACAGCTCTCAAGCGTGATTGAATTCCTATCAATGGGCAACATTGTATTAATGTTGATTTTGGTTGCCATCTTTAGCTTAATTCTCGGTATGGGCTTACCAACCACCGCAAACTATATTGTGGTGTCATCATTAATGGCAACGGTTATTGTGGAAGTGGGCCGCCAAAACGGTTTAATTGTGCCACTCATTGCGGTACATTTATTCGTGTTCTACTTCGGGATTATGGCAGATGTTACCCCTCCTGTAGGCTTAGCCTCTTTCGCAGCGGCGGCAATTTCAGGTGGTAGCCCGATTAATACAGGTATGGTGGCGTTTAAATATAGCTTAAGAACCATTATTTTACCGTTCTTGTTTATCTTTAATACTGACTTGTTATTAATTGACTTGCGTTATCCGGGGCACGGATGGGTGGTGTTTATTACTGCAACCATTGGGGTTCTTGCCTTTACTTCGGCAACAATGCAATACATTGTGACCAAAAATAAATGGTGGGAAACCGCATTGCTTGTGGTTGCTGCATTTGCCTTGTTCCGTCCGGGCTTCTTTATGGATAGAATTTATCCGTCAGAACGCCATATTGAGCCGGTACATTTTGAAGAACAACTACTTGAAAGCAAAGTGGGTCAAAATGTTACCTTAAAAGTAGAAGGGCTAAACCCTTACGGTAAAGAAATTGAGTTCTATGCTCAATTACCTGTACCAGAAGGCTCAACTGGCGAAGAACGTTTGAAAAACTTAGGTTTAACGCTTATTCAAACTGATGAGAAAATCGAAGTTGATGGCGTAGAAACACCAAAAGTGGTAATCGATATGGTAGAAATTGATTCTCCTGCCGCAAAAGCAGGCTTAAACTGGGATCAAACCATTCACTATGTTGCTGTGCCACAAGATGCTCCGGCAAAAGATTGGATTTTCATTCCAGCTTTATTACTGGTGTTCGGCATTGTGGCAAACCAACGCCGCAGAGTGAAAAAACAGTAAGATATCTCCTTACTAGCGAAAGTCTCTCCCTTATGGGAGAGACCGATTAAATCGCTCAATGCAATTTAATTAAGGAGAAAAAATGCAAAAATTTATAAAAAAATGACCGCTTGTCTTTTCAAAAGCGGCAGTAAAAGGAAATAACGATGTATAACAAAATTCTTATTGCTATTGATTTAGCAGATCTTAAAAGTGCGAAATATGCAGTTGATACGGCATTACAGATTACCGCAAAAAATCCAAATGCGGTTTATCGTGTTGCTTCTATTATTGAACCTGTGGATAACAGCTTAATTTCTGCTTTTTTACCAAAAAACTTTGATAAGGAAGTGGTAAAAGAGGCAAATGAAAAACTGCACGAATTTACTAAAACCCATTTCCCAGAAGGTTCAAAAGTGCAACACATTGTGGCGTACGGCACCATTTATGAAGAAATTTGCCGTATTGCTGATGAAAAATCGGTAGATTTAATCTTAATGCTGGCAAGCAGTAAACCAAACTCAAAGGGGCTAAGCTCGAATACAGTAAAAGTTGCTCGTAATACCAGCAAGCCAATTTTAGTTTTAAGATAATCTCGCATTCAGTTACAATAGTGCCATTCTGTCGAATGGCATTTTTTATTTATGAAAAAACAACCTACGAAAGCACTTTCTTCCAGAGCAATAAGTGCAAACATTATTTTACAAGTATTAGATCAGGGGAAATCTCTTTCAACCCTGATTCCCGAAGCCCAAAAACAACTTGATCCAAAAGATTTACCCTTAGTACAAGAAATCACCTTTGGCGTATGCCGAGTGCTACCTCGTTTAGAGTCAATCATCAAATTATTGGTGGAAAAACCGCTTAAAGGTAAAACACGTTTGGTGCATTGCTTACTGTTGGTTGGGTTATATCAACTACTTTATATGAGAGTGCCTGCCCACGCTGCAGTTGATGAAGTAGTGAATGCAACGAAAATGCTGAAACTAGATAGCTTCCGAGCCTTAACTAACGGTGTGTTACGCCGCTTTTTGCGTGAGCAAGACGAAATCTTGGCAAAAGTTGATAAACATTGGCAAACGCTACACCCTGAATGGCTGGTCAATAAACTGAAAAAAGCTTATCCAAACTGGCGAGAAATTGTGGAGGCAAATAACCAACGCCCGCCAATGTGGATTCGAGCCAATCAGCAACATATCAAAGCAAAAGATTATGCGGTGCTGCTTAATGATTTAGTTGCAAAAAATTCAGAAAATATGACCGCTTGTATCCCGAATTGTGCCTTGTTGTTAGATAAAGCAGTGGGTGTAAATCAACTGCATAATTTCGAGCAAGGTTGGGCAACAGTGCAAGATGCTCACGCTCAATGGTCGGCAGAATTATTAGGTGCAGAAAATGGCGAAACTATTTTAGATGCCTGTGCTGCACCGGGCGGCAAAACTACCCATATTTTAGAAAAATCCCCAAAGGCTAAAGTAATTGCTCTTGATATTGAAGAAAGCCGTTTAAGCAGAGTGCGTGAAAATTTATCCCGACTGAGGCAAACCGCACAGGTAATTTGTGGCGATGCTTCCAAGCCTCAAGAGTGGCTTGAAGAGGGGGTGATGTTCGACCGCATTTTATTAGATGCCCCTTGCTCTGCAACGGGTGTTATTCGCCGCCACCCCGATATTAAATGGCTACGCCAAGAAAGTGATATTGCAGAGCTGGCAGCACTTCAAAGAAATATTCTAAATGCTTTATGGGAAAGACTGAAACCGAACGGTATTTTGCTTTATGCAACTTGTTCCGTACTGCCTGAAGAAAACAGCGAGCAAATTCAACAATTCGTGCAAACAACGCCGAATGCAAAATTAGTAGAAATGGATTTTAACGGAGAAAAAGCATTGGAAAAACAGTTCTTCCCACAACACAATGGTGGCGATGGCTTCTTTTACGCAACATTACAAAAAGTGGCAAATTAAATGAAAATTATCATCTTAGGTGCAGGGCAAGCAGGCTCAACGCTTGCAGAAAATTTAGTTAGTGAAGATAACGATATTGTCTTAATTGACAACGATCCTGCACGCTTAGACAAGCTAAAAGACAAGCACGATTTACAAGTTATTCGTGGCGAATTTGCCTCGCCTAGAACACTGCGAGATGCAGGGGCAAATGATGCAGATTTATTAGTTGCTGTTACCAGTAGCGATGAAGTGAATATGATCGCCTGCCAAATTGCTTACACGCTCTTTAATGTGCCAACCAAAATTGCTCGTATTCGTAATGCCGATTATGTGCGGGAACGGGAGCAACTGTTTAACAATGATGTGCTGCCAATCGATCACATTATCGCCCCGGAAATTTTAGTGAAAGAAGATATTCTACGCCTTATTCACTACCCAGGGGCATTGCAAATCACCCATTTTGCTGATGAATTGGTCAGCATTGTAAATGTAAAAGCCTATTATGGTGGGCCTCTAGTTGGCTACCCGATTTCTGCGTTAAAAGATCACCTACCACATATCGAAGCCCGAATTGTCGCAATCTTCCGTCAAGATCGAGCGATTATTCCCCAAGGCTCAACCATTATTGAAGCAGGCGATGAAGTTTTTTTTATCTGTGCCACACAACATATCCGAGCGGTAATGGGCGAACTACAACGCCTAGATAAGCCCCATAAGCGGATTATGATTGTGGGCGGCGGTAGTATCGGCTCATCGCTCGCCCGAGATCTGGAAGGAAAATATCGGGTGAAAATGATTGAACGCAATCCACAATTAGCGGAAAAACTGGCGGAAAAACTCTCGAATACTTTAGTTTTAACAGGTGATGCCTCTGATGAGGAGCTGCTGTTTGAAGAGCATATTGAGAATATCGACCTATTCCTTGCGGTAACTGGTGATGATGAATCAAATATTATGTCGGCATTATTGGCAAAACGATTAGGTGCGAAAAAAGTGATTATTTTGGTGCAGCGCCCTGCCTATTTGCACCTGATTCAAGGCGGAACGATTGATATTGCCATCTCCCCACAACAAGCCACAATTTCTGCTCTTGCAGGGTATGTGAGAAAAGGGGATATTCAACAGGTTTCTTCACTCAAACTTGGTGTGGCAGGTGCGATAGAAATTATTGCACACGGTGATGAAAATTCCTCCAAAGTGGTTGGCAGACAAATTCGTGAATTAAAACTTCCACAAGGTGCGATTGTTGGGGCAGTAGTGCGAGGTGAAGAAGTGATTATTGCCCATAAATCCACTGTTATTCAGGAAAACGACCGAGTGATTATTTTTGTCAATCATAAAAAACAGATTGATGAGATTGAAAAATTATTCCAACTTGGGGTGTTTTTCTTATAAAAAGAAAGAGCATTGGTTAAACAATGCTCTTTTTGTTTGGTGAATTTTCCGGAAAATTTAACCGCTTGTAAAAATCCGCACAGTTTTGCAGTGCAGATTACCGTTGTGTTTATACTTGATCATCAAATTGCAGATAAACCACCTGCGTTTGCAGGTACTCTTCTAAACCGTGTTTACCGTCTGCCCCACCGATGCCTGATTTACGCCAACCTGCGTGGTAGCCTTGCATTGCTTCAAAGTTTTCACGGTTTACATAGGTTTCGCCGAATTTGAGGCGGGAAACCACTTTCATCGCTTTGTTGATGTTTTGGGTATAAACCGATGAGGTTAAGCCGTATTCACAGTCGTTCGCCAAGCGGATTGCCTCATCAATCGTTTCAAAGGTGGCGACAGGAATAACCGGCCCGAAAATTTCGTGACGCATAATGTCCATCGTGTTATCCACATTGTCGATAATGGTCGGCTCAAAGTAGTAGCCCGTGCCTTCCACCACTTTTCCGCCCAGCACTAAGTTACCGCCTTGATGGATTGCGTGAGTCACCATTTCTTGCACTTTGTGTAAGCCTTTTTCGTTGATCATTGGCCCCATATCGATGTCGTCTCGCTCTAACGGGTTGCCGTATTTCACTGCTTGCATCTTCTCAATCAATTTTTGTACAAATTGCTCTTTGATCGAGCTATGAACATAGATTCGTTCTGCACAGTTACACACCTGCCCTGAGTTGATCACACGGGAGTTCACCACCGCTGTGGCGGCTAAGTCTAAATCTGCATCATCTAATACAATCGCAGGGGCTTTACCACCCAGCTCTAAGTTCACTTTAATGATGTTTTTGCTGGCCGCTTCCATCACTTTTTGTCCGGCAAACTGGCTACCGGTGAAAGACACCATTCCCACTTTTTCGTTGCTGGATAACTCCGGTCCGATCTCATTGCCGTAACCGGTTACCACATTGAATACCCCTTTTGGTAAGCCGATTTCGTGGACGATTTCCGAGAAAATCGCTGCATTGTTTGGTGAGTCTTCACTTGGTTTAATCACGATAGTGTTACCTGTCACCAATGCAGGGGCGGCTTTACGGGCGATAAGGAAGAACGGGAAGTTCCAAGGCAGAATACCGGTGGTCACACCGATGGCTTTTTTGTAGAGGAAAATATGCTCGTTCGGGCGGTCGCTCTGGATAATTTCACCCTCATAGCGTCTTGCCCACTCTGCCATATAGTCTAAATAATCGGCTGTGAAATGGACTTCAACTGTAGCCAATGCCAGCGTTTTACCCATCTCTTAACTGATGGTGCGGGCAATTTCATCGGCTCTCGCACGCACACCATTTGCAATTTTGCGTAGGTAGTTGCCTCGTTCTACGGCAGGTAAACGCTCCCACGCCTCTTGTGCAGCGTCGGCCGCATAAATCGCCAATTTTGCTTCGGCTTCACCGCCACGAGGCACTTCAGAAATCATTTTTTCGGTTGCCGGGTTATACACAGCGATAGTGCGACCGTCTAACGCAGGCACAAATTCACCATTAATATACATTTGATATTGTTTTACCATAGGTTACTCCTTGTTATTATCGTAGGAAATTTATCATTATGATTGGAGAAATAGCGGTTGTTTTCAAATACAAAGTTACTTTTTTGTTAATCTAATGTAATAAGTGTGAAGGAAATCACATTTTTACCCTTAGTTGAAGTGCTAAAAATGCCCGATTTTTCCTAAAACAGAAAAAATCAGGCATTATTTTTAGCTACGAGTTACAAATTCTCAGTAAAAAATACCCGCTTGCATTATTTTAAAACGCTGTTTTATACACTTCTAATATTGATTCAGGAGTACAATCTCTCGGGTTTCCACCTGTACATACATCATTAAAAGCATCTATAGATAATGCAGGTAAATCTTCCTCTTTCACACCGATTTGGTGCAGTTTTGGCGGAATGCCGACATCAATCGAGAGCTGTTGTACTGCTTGAATCGCTGCATTACGGTACTCTTCTTGGCTCATTGCGTCCACGCCTTTCACCCCCATTGCACGGGCAATTTCACGGTATTTTTCGCCGGTGTGATTTTTGTTGTACTCCATCACATACGGCAGTAACACCGCATTGGCAATGCCGTGCGGGGTGTCGTAGTAAGCGGACAGTGGGTGAGCCATACCGTGTACCACGCCTAAGCCGACATTTGAGAAGCCCATTCCCGCCACATATTGTCCCAATGCCATTGCCTCGACATCTTTCGGATTTTTCTCCACTGCACCACGCAATGAACGACCGATCAGCTCAATCGCCTTAAGATGTAAGGCGTCGGTTAATTCCCACGCGGCTTTGGTAATGTAACCTTCAATGGCGTGGGTGAGGGCGTCCATACCGGTTGCGGCAGCCAAGCTTTTCGGCATAGATTCCATCATATCCGGATCGACTAACGCCACTGCCGGCACATCGTGAACGTCCACGCACACAAATTTGCGTTTTTTCGCTTCATCGGTAATGACATAGTTAATCGTGACTTCTGCGGCTGTACCTGCGGTAGTTGGAATGGCGATAATCGGCACGCATTTTTGGTGGGTTGGAGCGACACCTTCCAGCGAAAGTACATCGCTAAATTCAGGATTATTGATGATAATACCAATCGCTTTGGCACTATCAATCGGTGAGCCGCCACCAATCGCAATTAAATAATCAGCACCGGAGGCTTTAAATTTTGCTACCCCTGATTTAATTACATCAACCGCAGGGTTGGCTTTTACCTCATCGAAAATCTCATAAGGCAAGCCCGCGGCATCAAGCAAAGCGGTCACTTTTTGGGCGACGTTAAATTTGATCAGATCTTTGTCTGTCACCACAAGGGCTTTTTTAAAACTCCGACTGGTCACTTCGTGAACAATATTTTGGATTGCTCCTTTGCCGTGGTAGCTAGTTTCATTGAGGATAAGACGATTTGACATACTATTTTCCTTCTTAAAAGTTAAACAATTCGGTTAACTTGCAATCGGTCAAATCACGTTATGTTTTGCAAATTTTGATAAAAATTTAACCGCTTGTTTTGTTGAGTTTTTTCGGCTATTTCAATATCTTCCAACAACGGAAACCATAAATGGCAATCGCAATAAAGCAGATTAACGGAAGAATAAATGAGAAATTAACTGCCGGCATACCGGCAACAATGCCTTGGTCTATGATCCATCCTTGTAGTGGTGGCATTAATGCTCCGCCAACAATTGCCATTACTAATCCAGCTGCACCGAGAGTTGACTCTTCGCCTTGACCATCTAATGCAATGCCGTAAATAGTTGGGAACATTAGAGACATAAAGCCAGAGGTTAATACTAAACAGTATAGCCCACTCATTCCGTCAATAAAGATCACACCGAGAATACTGAATAAGCCACCAATAGCGAAGAGGAATAGCATTAACTCTGCTTTGAGATATTTCATTAATGCAGTGCTGATGAAGCGGCTGGTGATAAATAATGCCATTGCTACAATATTCCAGTTTTGTGCTTCAGCTTTGGTTAAACCGATACGTTCTGCGTATTGAATAATAAATGTCCAACACATAATTTGTACGCCCACATAAAATACTTGAGCTATCGCTCCTTCACGGTAGCGGGCATTAGAAATTAAGCGACTAAAAGACTCTTTTACCGAAATACGGGCTGCAGATTCGACTTTAGTTGCCGGCATTTTGTATAACGCAATTATGATAAACACCGCCACAACAACTAACCCAATCACAACGTATGGGTTACGAATCATTGCTAAATCGTGGGTTTTAACGACAGCTTTTTCTGCTGCAGATAAGCTGTCAAATAATAAGTTGCCAGTCGCATCCCGTTTCTCAGACTCAAGATTGGTTAATACAATTTGTGAAGCAAAAAACATACCTGTAATTGAACCTAGAGGATTGAATGATTGGGCAAGGTTCAAGCGGCGTGTTGCCGTTGCCGGATCACCCATTGAAAGAATGTATGGGTTCGCTGTCGTTTCTAAGAATGCTAAACCAAAGGTTAAGATGTAAAGAGACCAAAGAAAGAACGAAAACTGTTCATACATTGCCGCTGGAATAAATAAGAATGCCCCGATAGCATAAAGTGCTAATCCTAATAGCACTCCAGCTTTATAGTTGTAACGGCTAGCGAAAAGTGCAGCTGGAATCGCCATTGTGCCGTAACCGCCATAGAAGGCAAATTGGACAAGAGCGGCTTCAGAGGCTGGAATTTCCATTACGGTTTGGAACACCGCTACCATTGGATTAGTAATATCATTTGCAAAACCCCAAAGGGCAAATAATGTGGTAATCAAAATAAATGGTACTACAAATTTCTTCTCAAGAACTTTAGCTGTCATAGGACATTCCTTCTGTTTGCGTTATTTGGTTATTGTTTTTCTTCTACCCAAGAACCATAGGACTTAAATTTTCCGAGTACGATATCCATTTGCTCTTTGTTTAAGGTTGGAATTGGTTTACCTGTGGCAAGTAATTTCAGATACCATTCAGCAATCACTTCTACCTCGTGAGCAACACCTAAGGCTTTGTCTAAGGTTTTATCAGCGGTAATTAAACCGTGATGAGCTAATAAAATCGCTTTACTGCCTTTAATGCCTTCACGCACATAATCCGCTAATTTATGTGTGCCAAATGGGGCGTAAGCTACACACGGAATATGATCTGTACCCGTACACGCAATCATATAGTGAATGGCAGGGATAGGTTCGCCTAAAATAGACACCGCTGCACAGTTTTTAGCGTGGTTGTGAACTACCGCATTTAATTCAGGGCGAGCCTCATAAACCGCTAAATGGAACTGCCACTCACTTGAAGGGAGTTTTCCCTCTTCGTGTTTGCCGTTGCCATCAACAAAGACGATAGAATCTTCGGTCATTTGCTCATAAGGTGTACCTGTTGGCGTAATGAGCATACCGTCTTTATAACGTACGCTCACATTGCCTGCTGTACCTTGATTTAACCCAATTCGGGTCATTTCAAGACAAGTATCAATGATTTGTCTTGCCAGTATTTTTCTGTCCATTGTTGAACTCCTTTTAATTTTATATTTGTAAAAAATTCTGCTTTTTTAACCGCTTGTAATTAAACCGGTGTTACGCCTTTTTTGATAATAATGTTGCCGTATTTGGCTAACTCGCCTGTAATGACAACGGCATAAGCGTTTTTGGCTCTATCATAGAAAGCGAAGCGTTCTACACGCTCTATTTTCGGGGCTGTTCCGTTTACTTTTTTAATTGCATTGAGGTAACGCTCTTCAACGCTTGGATCGAGCGTGTCGCCTTTTACTGCTTGCATCATTGCAAGTGGGGCTTCAACGTATTGGTCAAATTCAAACAGAGCAGAAATGCCTTCTAATAAGGTGGCAACACTTAAGCCATCTGCACGAATGACGTTTTGATGAATAGAGTGAGCAGGGAAGTGTGCATCAGAAAGCACTAATTCATCGCCGTGCCCCATTTCGGCTAAGACTTTTAATAAATCTGGGAAAATTGCCGGGTGAATACCTTTTAACATTTTGAACTCCTTTTTTGCCCTCTCTCTCTGATTTGATGTTCTGAATGAACCTCAAATCAGAGAGAGGGGAGAAACTTTATTTATAAAATTGACTATTTGACGATGGCTCAACCCGTTTCACATTTGGCTTCATTGCCTGTTGAGCCGCATTTGGATTTTCAAATACACCAGCACCTGCAAAAGTAAACATTGCCGCGCCTAATACGGTACTTTCAGGGAAATCCACTACATCAATCGGTCTATTTAAGACATCGGCTCGAATTTGATTCCATAAAGCGTTTTTAGAACCACCTCCCACACAAATCAAACTCTCAGCATTAAAATGACCGACTTCTTGTAATACATCTAACCCTTCTTTTAGACGATGAGCCATATATTCCAAGCCTGCACGGTAAATTTCGCCACGAGTGATGTGCATAGATAAGCCGATAATTGAACCTGTTTTAGCTGTTGTGCCATCAAAATTGCCGACTAATTTCACACCGTTTGAGCCAGCAGGCACTTCTGCCGCTTCTTCAATCATTGTGCGGTAGTAATGTTCAGTATTGGCTATATCAGAGAAGAAACGTTTGCCAAACCACTCCATCACACCTGAAGCTACCCACTGCACACCTGGGTTGAAATAACCAGATTGGCTATCAAACTCAATGGTTAAGCCGTTTTGAACGAATTGCCATTGTGGTTTTGCTTTTGGGGTACGAACCATTAAAATTTCCCAAGTGCCTGAACTTAACACAGGTTGGTTATAGCCAGCTCCTGAGCCAAAAATGGCAAATTGAGTATCGTGTCCGCAAGAAATTACTGGAATTTGACCGCTTAAACCTAACTCTTGGGAAATTTCTCCTTTTAATGTTCCCACAACTTCTCCTGCACTTTTCATTGGAGGAAAATGGTTTTCGGTTAAGCCTAATAAATCTAAAACTGCTTTATCCCACGAATCGTTTTCGATGCTTGTCATCATTGACGTTCCCGCCATTGTGCGGTCGGTTGTTTGCACGCCTGTAAGACGGTAAGTCAAAATAGATGAGATGAATAAGAAATTCTCAGCTTGTTGATAAATTTCTGGTTTGTTCTCTTTTAACCACAATAATTTGAATAAGGTGTTGAAACTATAATGTCCAACGCCATTACGTTGATATAACGCCTCAACATCAAGATAATTGGCAAGGTTTTCCATAATCGGTAGGGTTCTCGGGCATTTCCAAGAAATGATCGGATAAAGCTGCTTGCCGTTTTTGTCAAATAATGCACCGTCCACGCCAAAGGTGGTTACTGAAATCCCAACAATCTCTTGTCGTTGTTGTTCTGAAAGTTGAGAAAGCGTCTGTTTGGCACAGGTCATTAATTTCGACCAGATCTCTTCAATATCCCAAATATGAAATTCTGGGTTTTCCACATCTGGTTGTGTGTTATTCGGTAGATGATGGGCTGCAACAATTTGACCTGTTTGGTCGATTGCAATAGTACGAAGGTTTGTTGCGCCACAGTCGAAGATAAAGGCGATTGGCATTTTTTATCTCCTATGTTAGTTAATATTTACCTCCTTTCTAATTCCCCTCTTTAGCAAAGAGGGGTTAGGGGAGATTTGGCAGTTGTTATTGGCGAAGTGAGAGATAAGGCAGAACATAGTTTTTCAGTTATTAGAGCGAAATAACCTAATTTCTCCGTCATTTATTCTGCCAAATCTCCCCCTGCCTCTCTTTGCTAAAGAGGGGAGATCTCCTTATTTATACAACGCCCCAAAGTTCGCACAAGCACGGTAGTCTTGACCTTCTTTATCTTGACCGAAGCCATTCCACGCACTTGGACGGAACACATCTTTGTCTTCTACATTGTGCATACAAACAGGAATACGCAACATAGAAGCAAGGGTAATCAAGTCAGCACCAACGTGTCCGTAAGTTGCGACACAGTGATTTGCACCCCAGTTCGCCATTACGCTGTACACATCGGTGAATGCACCTTTACCTGTTAAGCGTGGCACGAACCAAGTGGTTGGCCAAGTTTCGTTGGTGCGTTTGTTGAGTGTGTCGTGAACGTGTTCAGGTAAGTCGATAGACCAACCTTCGGCAATTTGTAATACCGGCCCGATACCTTTGATTAAATTGATACGGTGCATCGTAAACGGCATACCGCCTTTGGTTAAGAATTGAGATGATAAACCGCCGCCACGGAAGTATTCGTGAACCGCTGGGCACCAACGGGTATTTTCTAAACAGCGTTTGCCATCTTCTTCGGTCACTTCCCAAGCTGGTTTGATGGTTGGTTTACCGTCTTTGTCGGTGTGCTGACCAGTACCATCTAATGCTGCCGAACCAGAGTTAATTAAGTGGATAAAGCCACTTTCTGGTCGCCAACCTGTTACTCGCTCAACAGAGTCTTCGCTCCAGTAAGTACGCACATCAGCAAAGATTTGTGCTTGACCCGTTAATAAGTTACCGAACAACATATTCACGCCATTTAAGCTATCGTTCTCTGTGGCTAAAATATAAGGGGCACGCACACCGTTCCAGTCATAGGTTGAGTTCAGCATTGCTTCCATAAAGTCGCCGTTTGGTAAATGGTCTGTCCATTGGCGTTGCCCTTGGAAACCGGCTGCGATGGCATTATGACCTAACGCCTCTTCGCCGTAGCCTAATTCGGCTAAGCGAGGGTTGCCCACCATTAAATCACGGGCGATAATCGTCATTTTTACTACATCTTCCCAAAGCGTTGCACGCTCTTCTTCGGAGCGTTGGTTTTCAGGGGCATTCACATCTACGCCCTCTTTACAGTAGGTTTTCACCCACTCCATCGCTAATTTAAACTCTTCTTCATCGTAAATTTTGCGATCTAAACGGCGTTTAATTTCGGTCATATCAACGTATTCGTTACGCATACCTAAATATTCTTGGAAGAACTGTTGATTTACGATAGAACCTGCAATCCCCATTGAAACAGAACCAATAGATAAATACGATTTACCACGCAAGGTTGCCACTGCAAGACCAGCACGAGCGAAGCGGAGTAATTTTTCACGCACATCATCAGGAATAGATTGATTATCAGCTTCCTGCACTTCAGTGCCATAAATTGAGAATGCGGGTAAACCTAATTGGCTATGACCAGCCAATGAGGCAGCTAAATAAACTGCACCCGGACGTTCTGTTCCGTTAAAGCCCCAAATCGCTTTCGGCATATGTGGATCCATATCAATGGTTTCAGAACCGTAGCACCAGCAAGGGGTTACGGTAATCACCGCTCCGACATTTTCACGTTTGAATTTTTCTGCACAAGCCGCAGTTTCGGCAACACCACCGATGGTGGAATCAGCAATCACACATTCAACGAAATCGCCATTTGGGTGGCGGACTTCAGATTGAATTAATTGTGCAACGGCTTTTGCCATATTCATTGTTTGATCTTCAAGTGATTCACGCACTCCTAAACGGCGACCGTCAATGGTTGGGCGGATACCAATTTTTACAGGGGTAGATTTCAACGTTGTCATAAATAGTTCTCCCGATTGGTTAAAAAAATTTGCGATTGAATTTATTATGCATACGCAATATGAGTTATGAAGAAAAATGCGAATTTAGTTTAAATTTTGTGAGTGCGATCACAAAAAATGGGGGATTTTGGTAAAAATGAGTGAAAAAAGAATGCCCGATTTTGTTTTATTTCTGAAAAAATCGGGCAGAAATCACTAAATAATGATTTCAATTTGATGTGCTAAGCAATAATTTTTGAGAAAGTCCGGTGGGGGTTGGTTGATAAATAATTTATCAATGCAAGATAAATCTTCGATACGAAACAAGTCTTTACGCTCAAATTTACTGTGATCGGCTAATAAAAAAACCTGTTTACTGTTCGCAATTAATTTACGTTTAAGGGAAATATTAATTTCATTTGATTCCCAAATCGCCCCATCGGCAATGCCTGTACAAGAAAGAATGGCAAGATCAATTTTTAAACGGGTCAGTAACTGCTCGGATAATGGACCATAGAAGGCATCGTATTTTTCGGAATAAATACCACCGGTGGCAATTGTTTTAATGTGCGGTTTGTGTGAAAGGCTGTAGATAATCCGCATTGAACTGCTGACAACGGTGCAAGGAATATTTGGAATACGCTGTGCCACATTCCAAGAGGTTGAGCTGGCATCTAAAGCAATCACCGATTCTGGTTGTAAATATTCCAACACATTTTCTGCGATACTACGTTTCGCCTCACTGTTCAGCCGTTGTCGGGTGGTAAATGAGCGACCAATATCTCGCTTTTTATGGCTCACCGCTCCACCGTGAGTGCGATGTAATAATCCATCTTTATCTAGCTTATTTAAATCTCGGCGGATAGTTTCAATCGAAACCCCACAATGTTCCGCCAATTCTTGAACGTTAGCTTCATCAAACTGTTCTATATATTCCATTATCTGTTTGTGTCGCAGCTGCATAATCTATCCTTTTTGTAAATTTTTCTCCAAATTTAACCGCTTGTAGCGTTACTGTCGAGCAAGCAAATTTGATTTTTAGAAGGCGATCACATTTTGTGTTACAAGCGGTGAAATTTAGGGAACTTTTTGCAAAAGTTGTAATATATTTTTTGAAATTTAGTTTCAAACCAATTGACAACCATTTTTATCTCTGTAAAATTCGCTTTGTTTGATGTTGAGAATTGTTTTTAATATCAAAATTTTGGTAATCCTCTTAAATAATTTACCTAAGGAAATAAACAGATGAAAAACTTCAAATTACTTCCGGTTTCTGCTGCGGTATTAAGCGTGCTTGCTGCTAATGCAGTGGCTCAAACTGCTTCAACAGATGCAGTAGTATTAGATACTGTTACCGTAACAGATAATCAAGGTTTGAAAGTACAAAGCAATGTGGTAACAACTAAGAAAAAAGATGAAAGCACCCAAACCGATTTGCGTGGTTTACTGCGTGATGAGCCAGCAATCAGCTTAGGTGGTGGTAACGGTACATCACAATATCTCTATATTCGTGGTATGGGTCAAAACTCAATTGATGTAAAAGTAGATAACACTTACTCAGATAGCCAAATTTTGTATCACCAAGGTCGTCATATGTTAGATCCGGCATTGGTGAAAATTGTTTCTGTACAAAAAGGTGCAGGCAGTGCTTCAGCCGGTATTGGTCAAACTAATGGTGCAGTAATTGCTAAAACCGTTGATGCATTAGATTTATTAAAAAACAGCGATAAAAACTTCGGTGCAAAATTAGGTACTGGCTTCAGCACAAACCACGCTCACAATTTCAATGCAACCTTATATGGTAAAGGCGAAATCTTTGATGCTTTAGTCTCAGGTAATCTTGTGAGAGATCGCGACTATAAAGGCGGTAAAGATTACGTAAACCAATTCGGTACAAACCGTGTTCCGTATAGTGCACTAGATAAAAGCAGTTTCTTAGCGAAATTAGGTGCAACCTTAGGCGATCATCGCTTCGTGTTAAGTCATTCTAACGAGAGAAATGAAGGTCAGCGTTTAGTGCGTGAAGAGTTTGATGTGGCACCAAATGGCACAGTGACACCTCCATATAACCGATTAACGGTAGAGCGCCAAGCTCCAGCTAATCGTAGAATTACGGTTCAAAGAACTAACTTAGAATGGACTGGTAAAAACTTAGGCTTTGCTCAAGAAGCGACAGCTAACGTTTATCAATTAGTGCAAGGTCGTTGGTCTGAGAATGAAACACGTAATGGTTATGCTGGTGGTGTAGATTATGCAACCAAAACTAAAATAGTAACCCACGGTGCAAACGTAAACTTTGATTCTGCCCTTCACGAAAATGTATTATTAAAATACGGTGTGAACTATCGCCACCAAGAAGCTAAACCACACACTAAATTTAACCCTCTTGTGAAAAACCAAGAGAAAACCGATACCGGCGTGTATGTTGAAGCAATTACTGCTCCAGTAGATAAAGTAACTTTAACTACCGGTGTACGTTACGACCACTTCAAATTCAAAGCAATGGATGGTAAAGAGCGTAGTAATGGTGCATTCAGCCCAAGCGTTGGGCTTATCTATGAGCCAATTGAACATTTAAGCTTAAGTGCAAGCCACAACTATGCAACTCGTAGCCCTCGTTTATACGATGCACTAATGGCTCACGGAAATAGAAAAATCGTTAGTATTGGCAGCAATACTAAAGCAGAGAAAGCTCGTAATACTGAAATCGGTTTCAACTATAACAATGGTACATTCAGTTTTGATGGTAGCTATTTCTGGCAAGATATAAAAGATGCATTAGGTGGTGGTCGTGATAGCCATAATCCTAATAATGAGTTAATTATGAACCTAGGTAAAATTAAAAACCGTGGTTATGAGTTAAATGCAGGTTACCATAATGGTGGTTTTACTGCTCGTATTGGTGTTGCACACAGCAAACCGCGTTTCTACTCACCAACTATTTGGGAAGTAAGCAGACAAGGTAAGCGGGAAGAAAAACCATTATTAAGTACTAACCCAGAATACGCCTCAGCTATCGGTCGTACTTGGACAGCTTCTTTAAGCTATCGCTTTGAACAACCAAATTTAGAGGTTGGCGTACACCACCGTATTGTTGAGAAAGTGAAACCTGAAGATAATTTCTTCGTTACGGGCGGAACATTACAAACAAATACTGGTACAGGCAAAGACGGCTACAATGTAACTGATATTACCTTAAACTGGAAACCGTTGAATGATGATAGCGTGAATGTAAACTTTGCTGTAGATAACGTAGCAAATAAAAAATACAACGCACACGGTCAGCGTGGTCAATTATCAGCTCGTGGACGTGAATTCCGTGCAGGTGTGAACTACACATTCTAATCTGACTTAAATTCAGACTAAAACGCCCGATGTTACAATCGGGCGTTTTTTTATGGAGCTTACAAGCGGTGATATTTTATTAGTTTTTTGCAAATAAAAAAGCGACTATTTGGTCGCTTATTTAAATGCGTGGATAAAGTCTGCTACTATGAATAATGGTAATAATCCACACTTCATTTTCTAATTCGATATAAACAATACGATAACGCCTAGTGAATGCTTCTCTTGTGCCATCTTCTCTTAAACGTCCAGCCGCAGAGGGCATATAAGCGATAGTCTCAAATTTTTGGTAAATATCTTCTTGTAAGCGAATTCCACTACTTTCAAAACCAGTATATTCAATTACGCTCGCTAAAATTTCTTCAATATCATTTTGAGCTCTACTGCTAATTCGTAATGTTTTAGCCATAAATGATATTCTCTTGTTCAAAGTTTGCGAGTTCTCTTGCTTTACGTTCAATCAGTTGTTTGGTTCGTGCTTTTGATTCATCGAGTGAAAGACCATTACCTGATTGCATATCTTCTAAGCCAAGGCGAATTTTTTCTGCTAGGAATTCATCATAGCCTTTCTCTTTAAACATAATCTGCTCCTATTAAGATATAATTAAAAGCATTGTCTGCTTTTAATTTTGAGTTGTCAAATTAACTTATTTTTAAATTATCTTTTAAAACAGATTGATAGAGGGGACCTTCTTTGAAAGGTATTCATTAGTATTGAACAAATTTATTTGATACTAATGAATAAATGTATCTAACAGCAAACGTCTGACAAATATAGCAATCGTTTGCGCAATCGTTTATAATCGGTTTAGTTTTTCATCTTAAATAGGAAAATCCAAAGAATGACAATCCAAACCTTCCGTGGCTCGCCTGCCTTATCTGCTTTTCGCATTCAACAACTTCTGCAAAAATTCCAACAAAATCAATTACCTGTAAAATCAGTTTATGCGGAGTTTTTGCATTTTGTGGCATTAAATCGACCGCTTGTAGCCGATGAAGAAAACAAAATCAAAGAGTTATTGCACTACGGTCCAACTCTGGAAGAAGACGAGCCGACAGGGTTTTGCCTGATTGTTACCCCTCGTATCGGCACGATTTCCTCGTGGTCGTCTAAGGCAACCGACATCGCCCATAACTGCGGTTTGGCAGCAGTAGAGCGAATTGAGCGTGGCACGGCATATTATTTAGAATTTTCTGAAACGCCGAACGAAAGTCAACTTACGACGTTGAAAGGCTTATTACACGACCGTATGATGGAAACGGTGCTGGATAACGAAAGCCAAGCCGAACAGCTTTTCGCTCAGCAAGAGCCGAAGCCGTTTACTTCGGTGGATATTTTAGGCGGTGGTCGTGAGGCTCTTGAAGAGGCGAACGTGAATTTAGGTTTGGCATTGGCGGAAGATGAAATTGATTATTTGGTAGAAAATTTCACCGCACTTGGACGCAACCCGAACGATATTGAACTGTATATGTTCGCCCAAGCCAACTCCGAGCACTGTCGCCACAAAATTTTTAACGCAGACTGGACGATTGACGGCGTGAAACAGGAAAAATCCCTGTTCAAAATGATCAAAAACACCTTCGAGAAAACCCCAGACTATGTGCTTTCCGCTTATAAAGACAATGCCGCCGTGATGGAAGGTTCAACGGTCGGCCGTTTCTTTCCAGATCAAGACGGGCAATATCGTTACCATCAAGAAGATGCGCATATTTTAATGAAAGTGGAAACCCATAATCATCCGACTGCTATCTCGCCATTCCCTGGTGCAGCGACAGGTTCGGGCGGTGAAATTCGTGATGAAGGGGCAACTGGGTGTGGAGCGAAGCCGAAAGCAGGTTTGACAGGCTTCTCGGTCTCAAATTTGGTTATTCCAAACTTTGAACAGCCGTGGGAAAACCCACTCTCTAAACCGAGCCGTATTGCTTCTGCGTTAGATATTATGATCGAAGGCCCACTTGGCGGTGCTGCATTTAATAATGAGTTCGGTCGCCCAGCATTGCTTGGCTACTTCCGCACTTACGAAGAAAAAGTAAATAGTTTTGCAGGTGAGGAAGTGCGGGGTTACCATAAACCAATTATGCTTGCTGGCGGTATTGGCAACATTCGTGCTGAACACGTGCAAAAAGGCGAAATCCCAGTGGGAGCAAAATTAATTGTGCTTGGCGGCCCTGCGATGAATATTGGCTTGGGTGGCGGTGCGGCTTCGTCTATGGCTTCGGGCAAATCGAAAGAAGATTTGGATTTTGCCTCGGTTCAGCGTGAAAACCCAGAAATGGAACGTCGCTGCCAAGAAGTGATCGACCGTTGCTGGCAGATGGGGGCGGAGAACCCAATTTTATTTATTCACGACGTGGGGGCTGGCGGTTTATCAAATGCGATGCCTGAATTGGTTCACGACGGCGAACGTGGCGGTAAGTTTGATTTGCGTAACATCTTGTGCGATGAAAAAGGAATGTCGCCACTTGAAATTT
Source organism: Mannheimia sp. E30BD (assembly GCF_041807785.1). Classification (NCBI taxonomy): domain Bacteria; kingdom Pseudomonadati; phylum Pseudomonadota; class Gammaproteobacteria; order Pasteurellales; family Pasteurellaceae; genus Mannheimia; species Mannheimia sp. E30BD. The sequence continues at coordinate 191,821 of NZ_JBGTYX010000001.1, read as the reverse complement.
GGTGTAACGAATCGCAAGAGCGTTATGTGCTTGCCGTTTCCCCTGAAAAACTCGACATTTTCACAGCATTGTGCGAAAGGGAAAGAGCCCCATTTGCGGTGATTGGCGAGGCAACGAAAGAGAAGCATTTAACCCTTGCTGACACACATTTCAACAATAAGCCGATCGATTTGCCGATGAATGTACTGCTTGGTAAAACCCCGAAAATGCAACGAGATGTTTTGTCAAAAACTGTGAAAAATCCACCGCTTGCAACCGCTGACATCGACTTGAAAGAGGCGTTCCACCGTGTGCTACGCTTGCCTGCGGTGGCTGAAAAAACCTTCCTGATTACCATCGGCGATCGCTCAGTAACGGGAATGGTGGCACAAGATCAGATGGTCGGTCCGTGGCAAATTCCGGTGGCGGACTGTGCGGTAACCACTGCAAGCCTTGATAGCTATCACGGCGAAGCGATGTCAATGGGCGAACGTGCACCGGTTGCACTACTAGACTTCGGAGCATCGGCTCGCTTAGCGGTGGCGGAAAGCATTACCAACATCGCTGCAACCAACATTGGCGACATTAAACGCATTAAACTCTCTGCGAACTGGATGTCGGCAGCGGGACACGAGGGCGAAGATGCCGGTTTATACGAAGCGGTGAAAGCGGTGGGCGAAGAGCTTTGCCCGGCACTTGGCATCACCATTCCAGTGGGTAAAGACTCAATGTCGATGAAAACTACTTGGGAAGAAAATGGCGAGAAGAAAACGGTTACCGCCCCACTTTCCCTTGTGATTTCAGCATTTGCTCGTGTGGAAGATGTGCGTAAAACGGTTACTCCACAACTTCGTACTGATAAAGGGGCAAGCCGCTTATTGTTAATTGACTTAGGCGAAGGCAACAACCGCTTAGGGGCAACGGCTCTGGCTCAGGTTTATAAACAGCTCGGCGACAAACCGGCGGACGTAGTGAATGTAGAACGCTTAAAAGGTTTCTTTAACGCAATGCAAACCTTAGTGGCAGACGGCAAACTGCTGGCTTACCACGACCGTTCAGACGGCGGTTTAATCACCACCCTTGCGGAAATGGCGTTTGCGGGTAACTGTGGTGTAGATGTAGATATTTCAGCCCTTGGCGACAACGATTTAGCGGTACTATTTAATGAAGAATTGGGTGCGGTAATCCAAGTTGCTGACAGCGAACTAAATGCGGTACGTGAGGTGTTAAAAGCTCACAACTTGATTCACGTAACCAAAGAATTAGGTGCGGTAAATGCGGATAACCGCTTTGAAATCAGCCGTGGCTCTCGCAAACTGTTAAGCGAAAAACGCTCTGAATTACGTGGTATTTGGGCGGAATTAACCCACCAAATGCAACGTTTACGTGATAACCCTGAGTGTGCAGACCAAGAGTTCGCAGCGAAAAAAGATGAGAATAACAAAGGCTTATCTGCATTCTTAACCTATGATGTGAACGAAGACATCGCTGCACCGTTTATCAACAAAGGGGCAAAACCAAGCATTGCGATCTTGCGTGAGCAAGGCGTAAACAGCCACTACGAAATGGCAGCAGCCTTCGACCGTGCCGGCTTTAAAGCGATTGACGTGCATATGTCCGACTTGATCTCTGGTAGACGCAACCTAAACGACTTCAACGCAATGGTGGCGTGCGGTGGTTTTTCTTACGGCGACGTACTGGGTGCGGGCGGCGGCTGGGCGAAATCAATCCTGTTCAACCCAATGCTGCGTGATCAATTCAGTCAATTCTTCGCTAACCCGAACACGCTGGCATTAGGGGTATGTAATGGTTGCCAAATGGTCTCCAACTTGGCGGAAATCATTCCGGGCACGGAAAACTGGCCACGCTTTGTTCGCAATAAATCCGAACGCTTTGAAGCCCGTGCTGCAATGGTGAAAATCAACGACACCAACTCACTTTGGTTCAACGGAATGGCAGGCAGCTATATGCCGATTGCGGTTTCACACGGTGAAGGACAAGTTGAGTTCAAAAATCCACAGCAATTAGCGAACTTGCAGCAGCAAAACCTCGTGATTGCACAATATGTGGATAGCCACCTCAACCCAACTGAACAATACCCAGCCAACCCGAACGGCTCAGCGTTGGGTATCACGGCAATCGGCAACACTGACGGTAGAGTGGCAATTATGATGCCACACCCTGAGCGTGTGTTCCGTGCGGTCAGCAACTCTTGGTGCCCAGAAGGTTGGACGGAAGATGGGGCTTGGATGAGATTGTTTAGAAGTGCGAGAGTGGCGTTGAAATAAGCGTGCTAGTTTTTGACCACTTAAATTTGAATCCTTAGATAGAAGGTAGGAAGCTTTTTATTTACAACGGAGTTTTGAAAGAGTGGTTTTGTAGTATAAATTAAGGGTTTTGTATGAAAAAATATGGCTGGATAGGATTTATCATAATAATACTGATACTACTTGGGATAGTAGATATAGTTTCTTTTCTGGAAACTCTAACGGTATTTGGAATTCTAAGACATCATTTGAAGGAATTGAGCAGCAAATAATTTCTGAAGGTATTAAATTATCAAACTGTAAACCGAAAGATGTTACTTCCCAAGATTTGGATGCAGTTGGAGCCATAGTAGCTGAACAAATGGGGAAAAATCCTAATGGTGATTTTTTAGAGTGTGATATTAATAATAAAGTTATTCGTATTTATAAGTGTATTGAGAGTTCTATAGAGTCTAATATAGCTGATAAAGTTAACAGATTTCTAGGGTATAATTGCAATACTATTGATTTTATTAACCAAAGTGGAACAGATGATGAATTTGTTAAATCTAAAAGTGGAGATTTTACTTTATTTATTAAAAAGATTTAGAAAATCATACTAAAGAAAGGTTGTCTGAAGTGTTTAAGAACCACTGATATTCCGCTAATGGCACCCCCGATGGCGCTCGTCTCTGACGAGTGCTATCTTTCCTATTTGCAAAAAATGAAGTGAAATTGACCGCTTGTATTTTTGCGATCTCTGTCGAAAAATTATGATTTACTGCTTGTCTGCTAGGAGGTTTTGAGTAAATTCAGCTTATTATGTTTTAGTTGAAGGTATTCTATGAGTAGAAAATACAAAATGAGAAATAGTGATGGGGCTTATTTTGTGAGTTTTGCAACGGTATATTGGATAGATGTTTTTATTCGTGAGATTTATTTTTAAGTATATTAAAAAATCTTCTCCAATTTTTTCTATAATATTCTTCTATATAAGTAATAAATTCTAAATTACTCACATTCTTGGTACAAGGATAACCATCAGGCATAAAAAGCTCATCATTAGAATGATAATCGGAATTCATATAGCAACTACATACACCAATATGAGGGTTCTTTCTATTATTTAGTAATCTACCTTGTGCTCTTTCAATTAATGAAAGTGGTAGCCTATCAATAAAACATTCTCTAAGTGAATGAAGAGTATCATTATTCCCTACAGTACCAACCAGCATTTTTTCCCAAGTGTGTGAAGGACTAATATCTGACACAATAAAATGGCAAACAGCCACATATGGGAAACCTATATCATATAACCCTTGAGCTTGAGTAAAACCAAATTGCTTCGGTGATTTTCCTTGCCGTTCGTATGATGCTCGTATGACTTTAGCTTCTACAGCAAGAGATTCTGAAAATATAATATTATCCTCAGTATAAGGAATTATTAGCATATCAATATCACCCGGCTTATTTAAGTTTTGATGCAGTTCTTTAGAAGGGATAAGTATAGTTGCTAAAACTCCCTTATAGTCAGAGATACTAAAAAATGTAGGATGGGTTTTTCTTAAAAACTCACCTAATAATCGCATATTAGCTATTAGTCTTAACAGCATTTCATTTTCATTATGGTTGTTCATCCATTCTTTAGGACAAAAAAGAGGAGTATTACTAGTAAGAGGTTTGGTTTTGTAGAGTTTCATTTATTATTTTTATAACCTTGAATTACATTATAGAATGAAGTTTATCAAAATAATCGAAAAGTCTCCTTGATGGAATAAGTGCTATCCTTTCAAGTTTGCAAAAAATAAATTTAAATTGACCGCTTGTATTTTTGCTCTCTTTGTTGAGAAATGATGATTGTCCAGGTGTCTGCAAGAAATAAAGATATTCTATGAGTCAAAAAAACCAAATGTAACCTATTTCTACCCAGCAATTAATCCCCTCTTTTATGTACCAGATCAAATTATTTACACTGATTTATCGGTATTATCTCTCTTTAGTTTTTTTAATTAAGGAGTCTTATATGAAATTCAAAAAATTAGTATTAGCAGCAATGTTAGGTGGCTTATTTGGAACAGCCAATGCGGCAGAATTACCTAATATCACTATTTTAGCGACAGGCGGAACTATTGCCGGTAGTCAGCAGAATGCGAATAGCAGTGCATATCAAGCGGGGCAATTGAATATTGAAACCTTAATTGAAGCTGTACCAGAAATGAAAACATTGGCGAATATCAAAGGTGAGCAGATTGTGAAAATTGGCCCACTAAAGCCTTGTTAGATGTAGGCTATCAAGGTATTGTCGTAGCAGGTGTTGGTAACGGCAATATGAATGCGGAAAATCTTGCATTATTTAGAGGAAGCCAACAATATTTTTAAGATTTTTAATAAACGTTAAAGCATATAAAAAATGGCATAAGTAAGTAAACTTATGCCATTATTTTTTGTATGTAGTTTGACTGCTGCAAGCGGTGTGATTTTGCTATTTTTTTGCAAATTTAGCCTGTATTTTATGAGCAACAATAAACAGCACTAAGACTCCGATGATAATTGGATCGAATGTTACGCTCTTTACCGACCAATAATAATGTACCATCGCCAATACTAATGCAGGATAAGCCCACTGGTGAATCGTCCCCCAGCGTGTTCCTAATTTTCGTTTTAGCATAGGCAGCGAAGTTATTGCCATTATGCTTAGAATGAAAAAAGCAGCTGCTCCTAAAATCAAATATGGGCGACCGGCAAGCTCGCTAAAAAATAATTTTACATCAAGGCTTAATTCTAACAATAGATAGCTTGAAATATGTAGAGCTGCCCATACAAACGCCCATAAGCCCAATGGACGGCGTAAAATTTGATACTGATTTTTCTTTAGGTATTGTAGAGCAATACCAAGTAGAAACATTATACAAAAAATGACGATCGCACCATAACCGAGAAAATGCTCCAGCTCTTTAATCGGATCGGCACCTAATACTGTTTCATTACCCGTATATAATAGCTGAGCTACCCAAACTAGCGGTAATAGACAGCCGAGATGAATAAGTATGCGTAATCCGGTTAGCATTAGTAGTTCACCTTTAAATCTAAGCCACGGTATAAATTTGCCACTTCATTTTCGTAGCCATTAAACATTAGTGTTGGTTGGCGTTTGACGGATAATAACCCGCCTGCACCAATTACTCGTTCAGATGCTTGCGACCAACGTGGATGATCAACATTTGGATTCACATTAGCATAAAAGCCATATTCATTTGGAGCAAGACTTTCCCAAGTAGTGAGTGGGCGTTTTTCAGCAAAGGTGATTTTCACAATCGATTTAATACTTTTAAAGCCATATTTCCAAGGCACGACTAAGCGAATAGGAGCACCGTTTTGCGGTGGCAGGGTTTTACCGTATAAACCGACGGATAGTAGTGTTAATGAATTTAAGGCTTCATCTAAGCGTAAAGCTTCTACATAAGGATAATCAATCCCACCGCCTAGCAAGCGATTTTTTTGCCCCGGCATTTGTGCAGGATCATATAAAGTGTGAAAGACCACATATTTGGCTTTACTGGTTGGTTTTGCCATCTCAATTAAGTGAGCTAACTCAAAGCCGATCCACGGCACAACCATTGACCACGCTTCAACACAGCGAAAACGGTAAATGCGTTCTTCTAGTGGAAACGTATTAAGCAATTGTTGATGATTTAAGCTAAACGGATTTTCAACTTCTCCGCCAATTTCCAATGTCCAAGGATCGGTTTTGAAGTTTGCCGCATTTTTTGCTGGTGCACTTTTATCCACGCCAAACTCATAGAAATTGTTATAGCCTATTACTTTGTTTTCCGGAGTGAGTTCAAGCCCTTTATTTGGATCCGGTTTAAACTGTAGTGATTGCAAGTGTCTTTGTGTTTCTGCCATACTTACTTTAGGCAATGCAGAAGCTGCAATACCTAAACCTAACGCAGTAATAATTTTACGGCGTTGGTAGAAAATAGTTTCGGGTGTAACATCTTGAATTGTTAATTTTTTCATCGAACTATCCTTTTTTTATGAATTGTTGTTATTATTTTGGACTCAGCTGATCTAGAATTCTTACAAAATAAGTGTAATTTTTTATTGGGTATTCCCTAAAGGAGATATATGAAGAGTCTATCTTCTACACAGATAGAAGAGATTAGAAAGCAAATGGTTAAATTTGCCACCCTACAACTAGCCGATAAAGATTTAGCTGAGGATGTTGTACAGGATGCCTTAACCAATGCCTATAAGCATTCAGCCTCTTTTCGGCGAGAAGCTGCACTTAAAACTTGGATTTTTGCTATTTTAAAGAACAAAATTTTAGATTTACTCAGAACACGAAAACGACATATTCCGGTCAGTTCTCTATGTGAGGAAGAAGAATCACCAAGTGCCTTTTTCGATCGCCACGATCATTGGTTGGAACATCAAGATGTAACTGAATGGAGGGGGATAGCTCAATCAACTTACCAAAAAGAATTTTGGGCAATTTTTGATATTTGTTTAAATAAATTACCCGCCCAGCAAGCACGAGTATTTATGATGCGTGAACATTTGGAGATGAGTAGTGCGGAAATTTGCCAAGAATTTGAAATTTCTCTCTCTAACTTAAATGTATTACTTTATCGTGCTCGTTTAAGTTTACAAGAGTGTTTATCTCGCAATTGGTTTAGAGAGGAATCAAAATGAAATGCAGGCAAGCAACAGAACTTATTTCACAGTCTTGTGATGAGAAACTTCGTTTGCAACAACATATGCGTTTGCAGTTGCATCTTTTGGTATGCCCTAAATGCCGAAATTTTAATAAAAATACCAAGAAATTAGGCAAGATATTAAGAGCTTACTGTAACGATAAAGATGCTCCGTTCTGATTTATTATACATTTTAAAAGGAGAAAAATATGCGTTATTGGTTAATAAGTTTAAGCATACTATTAAGTGGCTGTGTCGTGCCGGTTACTCCTACGGGGCAAGCCGGTATCCCTATGCCGATTATAATTGATGTCTCAGATCCACTTGATTCCAAAGAGGTTCACATTTGTACTCTAAAGCCATTTACTCAGGAATATCGTAGTGAACATAGTAGCCGAGGCAGAGCCAAATTAAATGTACAAAAGCAATGCCGTGCAAACCACAGTGAAATGTTTTGTGAAGAAAAAGATATTGTTTGCAAAACCTATGATTAGTTAAACAAGCGGTCGTATTTTATCTGTTTTTTGCAAAATTTTCCTAAAATTTGACCGCTTGTTTATTTAAGCAGATAACATCAAAATTTTATGAGGATTGTCTATGCAACCCATCAATATTGCCATCGCAGGTGCCGGCTTTTCCAGCCGAGTTTTTCATATCCCGTTTTTGAAACAAGATGCTCGTTTTAATATTGTAAAGGTATATGAACGTACCTCTAACAATGCGGCAGAATGGTTGCCGAATGCAGAAACAGTGCGGGATTTCAACGCTCTTTTAACGCCAGAAGTGGATTTAGTGCTGATTACCACACCGAATCAAACCCATTATGCAATGGTAAAAGAGTCATTGCTTGCAGGCAAACACGTTTTAGTTGAAAAACCGTTAGTGGCAACAGTGGCTGAGGCGAAAGAGTTGGCGGAACTTGCAAAGCGGCAAGGAAAGGTGCTTTATGTGTACCAAAACCGCCGTTGGGACAGCCATATTGCGACGGCAAAATCGCTAATGGAGCAAAATTTACTGGGAGAGTTGGTAGATTGCGAAATTCGTTTTGACCGTTATGCGAAAGAGAAAAATGTTAAAGTATGGAAAGAATCGGGCGAGCTTGGTACAGGTTTAGTGTATGATTTAGGCGTACATTTAATTGACCAAGCTTTGTATCTTTTCGGGAAGCCGGAGGCGGTGTATGCTGATGTGCGTTATCAGCACGAAGGGGCATTGGTTGATGATAACTTTGATATTCAGCTCTATTATGCTAACGGTTTTAAAGTGGTGCTGAAAGCCAGCCGATATGCTCGTGAACCAAGCCCGACTTTTGTTTTGCACGGCAAATTAGGTTCTTATCTGAAACAAACTCCCGATAATCAGGAAGATTTACTGAAAAATGGTGTGCAACCTATCGGTAAAGATTGGAATATGGAAGAAAAAGATAAGTGGGGAGTTTTACATACCGAAGTAGAGAGTAATGTGGTTCGCCAGCCTTATCCAAATGCTGAAGCAAGTTATCAAAACTTGTTTGATGATTTGTACCAAGCCATCGCTCACAATGCTGAGCCAATGATCAAACTCGAAGACGTCATTTTTGTGCTAAAAGTGATCGAAAGCGTATTTGAAAGTGCAAAATTAGGGCAAAAAATCTATTTGTAAAATTTTGAGGATTTTTGACCGCTTGTTATTCTCTCTGATGGCGCAAGCGTCCACGCTTGTGCCTATTGATTATTTTAGCTTTGTTTCTAGTACAAGCGTGGACGCTTGCACTATCTAAAAAATCATCTCCCCCCATTGCTTTTCCTATCCCGATTGGCTAATATGCAACCTCAATCCGTAGTTAGAATACTTAATATGTTAAGTTTTAACTGTTTTTTCACTCTAATAAGGATCATTTCAATGAATAAACTTATTGCCTCTTTGGTGGCTTCAAGCTGTGCGACGGCTTTTGCTGCTCCTGTTCAACAGAACAATTTCCACACCACTACCCACACTTACGAATTTACGCAATCTTATGATTTAGTTGTGCCAAAAGGCTCGTCCGGAACCACTAATTTGTGGATTCCTCTGCCGTCTGATACCGATTATCAAACGGTGAAATCAATTGAGTTTGAGGGAAGTTATAAAAACGCCTATATCACAGAAAATAATGCTTACGGTGCAAAAACCTTGTTTGCCACTTGGGACGAAGATGCTCCAAAACGGGATATGAAAGTGAAGTTAGTGATTGAAACACGAGACCGTGAGCCGATGGCACAAGGAGCGTTAAACAATTACCAAATGCCGGAGAAAATCACTTATTCTGTTGATGTACAGGAATATTTAAAAGCCACGCCACACATCAAAACAGACGGCATTGTGAAAGAATATGCCGATAAAATCGTGGGCAATGAAACAAATCCACTCAAAAAAGCAGAGCTAATTCACAAATGGATTGTGGACAATATGGAGCGTGATAATTCGGTATTAGGCTGCGGAGATGGCGATGTGGAGAAAATTCTCACCACCAAAGTGCTAAAAGGAAAATGTACCGACATCAACTCGGTGTTTGTGGCACTTGCCAGAGCCTCTGATATTCCCGCTCGTGAAGTATTTGGTATTCGTTTAGGGCAAGCTCACAAAATGGGGCAATATTCCAAAACAGCATTTGGTAGTTCAAAAGAAGGGATTGCAAATGAGAACACCGGGCAACATTGCCGTGCGGAGTTCTATTTAGCAGGCTTCGGCTGGGTGCCTGTAGATTCTGCCGATGTGGCGAAAATGCGTTTAGCCGAGAAAAAAGACGTGGCTGATGCTGATGTTCAAACGGTCTCGAAATACTTATTCGGCAACTGGGAAATGAACTGGGTAGGCTTCAATCACGGACGTGATTTCGATTTATATCCACAACCGGAACTTACACCACTGAATAACTTTGGCTACCCTTATGCTGAGGTAGGTGGTGACCCATTAAACTCGTTTGAGGCGAAAGAATTTGGCTATGAGTTCATATCAAAAGAGCTATAACAACAAATTCATCACAATGTGCGTGACCGCCGTAGTGTCGGCGGTGACCTCCACATTCTGTTGTATTGGGCCACTGGTTTATTTAGTGTTTGGCATATCTTCCCCTTGGCTGATGGAATTAAACCAGCTTGAATTTTTGCAAATTCCAATGCTCATTCTTTCACTTTGTGCATTTGGCTACGGTTTTTGGCTGCTCAATTTTTCCAATAAGATTATTTGTACCAAATACTTCTCTCGCAAGACCCTAGTGATTTTGTATTGGGTGGTGTTTGTGTTGGTGATCTTCTTTTTAACTTACCCTTATCTATTGCCGTGCATTTTGGAAATGTGGGGCGGAGAATAAAATGAAAAAATATATCGCAACGATGCTGTTGGCTTTTGGTTTGGTTCATTCAAGCTACGCACAAAAAAAAACAGCTCAAATTGAAACGAAACAAGCAGAGAAAACCGTCGTCCTCCATATTCCGGAAATGTACTGCCAGCTCTGCGTTTATTTAGTTAATAAAGAACTGCGAGCAGTAGAAGGTGTGATTTCCACCAAAGCCTCAATGAAAGAGCGAAAAGCGACTGTGGTGGCAAAAGAAAGTGTGGATAACCAAGCCCTGATACAAGCGGTTGGAAACCTCAAATATACTGCAAAAGTGATGTGAGAAAGAAGTCGGGGAAGCCCGACTTTTTGTTTTTCAAAATTGGCTTAAATTTCGATAAATTGGTAGAATTGACCTCATCGCAAAAAATCAGCGGATTTTGACCGCTTGTGAGGAAGAAATGAATCATTTAGACAGTGCAAAAGAAACTCTCAGCCTTTACGCTCAACAGATCATTACGCTAAATCATAGACTTTCCCAAGAGTTTAATGAGGTTGTTGAGATGATGTTGGCTTGCCAAGGGCGAGTAGTAGTTGGTGGTATTGGTAAGTCTGGTTTGGTGGGAAAAAAAATAGTGGCGACCTTTGCTTCCACAGGCACGCCGAGCTTTTTTTTGCACCCGACAGAAGCTTTTCACGGTGATTTGGGTATGCTAAAGCCGATTGATGTGGTGATTTTGATTTCCAACAGTGGTGAAACCGATGATGTAAACAAACTGATTCCGAGCCTGAAAAATTTTGGCAATAAAATTATTGCGATGACGGGTAATCCTTACTCCACACTTGGGCGAAATGCTGATGTGATTTTAAACATTGGCATAGAGCGTGAGGCTTGTTTGAATAACCTTGCCCCCACCAGCTCCACCCTTGTTACAATGGCATTGGGCGATGCGTTAGCCATTGCATTAATGAAAGCCCGCAATTTCCGCCCAGAAGATTTTGCCCGCTACCACCCGGGTGGCAGTCTTGGTAGAAGATTGTTAAATAGAGTGCGTGATGTAATGGTACGAAAAGTGCCAACCGTTGATTTAAAAAGCTCCTTTACAGAATGCCTTTCTGTAATGAACGAAGGACGAATGGGTGTAGCGGTAATTATGCAAGGCGAAAAGTTAGAGGGGATTATTACCGATGGTGATATCCGCCGTACGCTGGCAAAATTTGGGGCAGAGAGCCTAAATAAAACCGCTGAAGAAATTATGACCCGCAACCCGAAAACCATTAACGATACGGAATTTTTAGCAAAAGCCGAAGATTTAATGAAAGAACTGAAAATTCACTCGCTTATTGCCGTTGATGATGAAGGCAAAGTTACTGGATTGATAGAGTTCTCTAGCTAAGTTTGTGGATACACTGAGTGCGTCTGTGGGGGACGCGTATCGAGCCCCTACGTTTTTGATTTATTTCCCACCTTTCGCCAATGCTAAGCGAATTAAACTATCCAACGCCCAGCCGATTAAGCCGATGATGACGATCACCGCCATTAGCTCAGAATAGGCTAATCTATCTCTGGTATCTAAAATGAAATAGCCTAAGCCTTCGTTTACCCCTAACATTTCACAAGGTACAAGCACCACCGACGCAATACCAACAGTCACTCTTAAGCCTGTGAGAACGTGTCCTGTAATGGCTGGTACTACGATTTTACACAACAATTCTTTGCGAGAAGCAGACATCACTTTGCCGAGTTGTAGCCATTGTGGGTCAATATTTTTTACTCCTGAAGCGGTAGAAATAATCAATGACCACACGGTTGCAAAAGCGAGTAGAAAGTAGATTAGTAAATCGCCTACGCCTAATAACATCACGATAATGGGCATCCACGAAAGTGGGGAAATCATTCTCAGCAGTTGGAATGATGGCGTGCAAAGCATTTCTAAATGGCGTGAGAAACCGAGTAATAACCCAACAGGCACGTCAATTAGCAATGCAGCTGCCAAGCCAACTACAATACGTTTTAAACTAGCCAATAAATGCGGAAAAATTTCGCCCGAAGAAATCAACCAAACAAAACTGTCCCAGGTTTTTGCCGGAGCTAACATTGATGCCATTGGCAATCTTTGCTTAATAAGGTTGTGCCTAATTGCCAACCTAAAAGCAGCAGTAATAAACCTGCTAAGCCGTAAATATATTTCTGTTTTATACGCTAATTTCTTCGGTTCTTGTCCAACCTGCTTGTAGGTTGAATGTTTCAATCCAACCGCCCTCTTCAATGGCTTTTCGCATAAACTTCGGCTCGTTAATCGCTTTTGCCGCCTCAACTGGGTCAAGCGGTTTTAAGAAAGTGTTATTGCCTGCAATGTGCGTTTCTTTTAGCATTTTAACCAGCTCTTCCATATAGGAGTCGAACGGATAAGGCTGGAAGCCAATACGGTCTTGGTGCCATTGTGGATTGATAATCGCCCCTGTTTCCACATATCTATCCATCTGTGCTTGGCTTGGAGCTAAAACGTTTTCCAACACTTTTTGCTCGTGTGGCGTGTAGCCACTGCCACGAGCTAACAATTTCGCAACTTCAGCACGATTTTCCAGCGTGTAAATTTGAGCTTCGGTTCAAGCATTCACCACTTTTTGCACCCATTCTGGGCGATTTTGAATGTCGTATTCGTGCATTGCCTGTTTTTCTCATAACCAAGAGATAAATTGGAAACAATAAGGCTCATAAATCCTCTTTCTGATATTTAATTTTCGCTAAAAGTAGCTTATTTTTGATGGAATAGAAAAGAACTAGTCACTTATAGTTAGAACTATTTGTTATAAAAACGTAAAATTTTTTGCTTTTCTGACCGCTTGTTGGGGAAAAATAATTTTTTAGGGCGATAAGTGGGTTAAAATAGTCCCCTTTTATAAAACTGATCAAACCTATAAGGATTTCCTAATGAAAAAAACACTTTTAGCTCTGTTATTCGGCGTTGTTGCAACCGCACAAGCTCAAGATATTAAATTTGCGATGGAGCCAAGCTATCCACCCTTTGAAATGACCAATGAAAAAGGCGAGATCATCGGTTTTGACGTGGATATTGCTAATGCGATTTGTAAAGAGATCAAGGCGAACTGTACCTTCCATAGCCAACCGTTCGACAGCTTAATCCAAAGTTTGAAGCAGAAACAGTTCGATGCAGCGATTTCAGGAATAGGCATTACTGAAGCTCGCAAAAAGCAAGTGTTATTTAGCGAACCTTACTTCCCAAGTTCTGCGGCATTTATTGCGAAAAAAGGGGGGGATTTTGCGAACGTGAAAACCATCGGCGTGCAAAACGGCACAACCTACCAAAACTACTTAGCGAAAGAGAAAAAAGAGTACAGTGTGAAATCTTACGCTTCTTACCAAAATGCGATTTTAGATATTGAAAATGGGCGAATTGATGCTATTTTCGGCGATGTGCCTGTATTAGCAGATATGATAAAAAAACATCAAGAACTTGATTTTGTTGGCGAGAAAATTGATAACCAAAGCTACTTTGGTAATGGTTTAGGCATTGCAACCAATAGCAAAAACCAAGCGTTAGTTGATCAATTCAATGCTGCATTGAAAACTATTAAAGAGAATGGCGAATACCAAAAAATCTATGATAAATGGATGAGCGGCAAATAAATAACAAGCGGTCAAAATTCGCAAATTTTTTGCAGATTTTGACCGCCTGTCATATTAGAGAATAAAACGACTTAAATCTTCATTTTCCACCACGTCATTTAACGCTTCGGAAACGTAATTTTCATCAATTACAATCTTCTCGCCACGACGTTCACTTGCATCGAAAGAGATACCGTCCATCAAGCGTTCAAGCACAGTGTGTAAACGTCTTGCCCCGATGTTTTCGGTTTTCTCGTTCACACGGAATGCACTTTCCGCAATGCGGCTAATCCCCTCTTTGGTAAACTCAATTTCAACGCCTTCGGTTTTCATTAGCTCACGATATTGTAGCGTTAATGAAGCGTTCGGCTCGGTTAAAATTCGCTCGAAATCTTCTTTGGTTAGCGATTTTAATTCTACACGAATTGGTAAACGCCCTTGTAACTCTGGCAATAAATCTGATGGACGAGCCACTTGGAACGCACCCGAGCAGATAAATAGAATGTGGTCGGTTTTCACCATACCGTGTTTGGTGTTTACCGTTGATCCTTCGATGATTGGCAGTAAATCACGCTGCACCCCTTCACGAGAAACATCGCCGCCTGAGTGTTCGCCTTTTTTACAGATCTTATCGATCTCATCAATAAACACGATCCCGTGCTGTTCTACCGCTTCGATCGCTTGCTGTTTTAGCTCTTCAGGATTAACCAATTTTGCCGCTTCTTCGTCTAGCATAATTTTTAACGCATCTTTAATTTTCATTTTGCGTTTTTTGGTTTTGTTTGGTGACATTCCCTCAAATAAAGATTGAAGTTGTGAGGTCATCTCTTCCATACCCGGTGGGGTCATAATCTCAACGCTTACTTGAGCGGCAACATCAATTTCGATCTCTTTGTCATCTAACTGACCTTCACGTAATTTTTTGCGGAAAGTTTGGCGGGTGGAATTATTATCTGATTCCTGCACATTGCCCCACTGATCTTTCGCAGGTGGTAATAACACATCTAAAATGCGATCTTCCGCCGCATCTTGGGCTCGCATTTTATTTTTTTCGACCGCTTGTTGGCGGACTAATTTCATCGACACATCAGCTAGATCACGGATAATCGAATCCACTTCTTTACCCACATAGCCCACTTCAGTGAATTTGGTTGCCTCAACTTTGATAAACGGGGCATTGGCAAGTTTCGCCAAACGGCGGGCAATTTCGGTTTTACCCACACCCGTTGGACCAATCATTAAAATATTTTTTGGGGTTACTTCTTGGCGAAGATCTTCAGGTAACTGCATTCTTCTCCAGCGGTTACGCAAAGCGATTGCCACCGCACGTTTTGCATCTTTTTGTCCGATAATATGAGCGTCTAATTCAGAGACGATTTCACGAGGGGTCATTGACATATATTTTGTTCCTTATTAAGTAGTTCCCCTCTTTAGAAAAGAGGGGTTAGGGGAGATTTGATGACAATTTTAAAATTCCGTATGAGGATCAGTTACTTCTGCCAAATCTCCCCCTGCCCCTCTTTGCTAAAGAGGGGATTAAAAATTTAAACCTCTTCCACAACGTGATTGTGGTTGCTGTAAATATCAATATCGCCAGCAATTTTTAAGGCTTCGGCAACAATCTCTTTTGCCGATAAATTGTTTTCTGTGCGAAGTAACGCAAGAGCAGCTGCCTTAGCGTAGTTTCCGCCGGAGCCGATAGCCAGTACATCTTGCTCGGGTTCAATTACATCGCCTGAGCCTGAAACCAGTAAGAACTCGCTTTCATTTGCCACGATCATCATCGCTTCTAAACGGCGTAAAGCACGCTCGGTACGCCACTCTTTTGCCAGTTCTACCGCAGATTTCACTAAATGACCTTGATGTAATTCTAGCTTTTTCTCAAATAAATCACGCAAAATAAAGGCATCAGCAGTTGAGCCTGCAAAGCCTGTAACCACTTTGTCTTTATATAAACGGCGAACTTTACGCACTGTGCCTTTTTCAATGCAGTTTCCGAGTGTTGCCTGACCATCGCCGCCGATAGCCACTTTTCCATCTTTTCGCACGCATACAATCGTTGTCATTTTAAATCCTTCTTTTTAGAAAACTTTCGCTTATATGGGGATCATTCTCTACATTTCAATTACAAGCGGTCGTTTTTGCTGAATTTTTTACAAAAAAATAGCTTGAATTTCTTCAAGCCATCTTATTTTATGTTAGTGGGCCATACGGTTTAAAATCTTTTTACCTTTGATTTGGTGGTAAATCGCCATCACAATATGACCAGCCGATAACACAAACAATGCCCACGCTAGTTCTCCGTGAAAATTGTTGCCAAGATTTACCGCCCATTCGATTTTTTCGGCTGAACCTTCCATCACATTCACGCCAAATACTTCTAACGGGCCTCGTGCTGCACCGTATTGGCGAATTAAAGCGATTGTAGGAACTGCAATCATTAAAACATAAAGAGCAAAATGCCCTAAAGTAACAAAAATATTATCAGGTGCTGGGCGGTTATTGTGGTTGATGATTGCCCAAATCACACGAATGATGATGAGCAACATTAAAATCGCCCCAACAGATTTGTGATAAGGCAGCCATTCACGAAACGCTTCTCCCTGAAGCCCTGTATAAAGCATAAAACCAAAGCAAATTGCCATTGCCCAATGTAACGTACGGCTAATTGTACCGTAAACTTGTGAATTGTCTGAACGCATAAATTTTCCTAGTAAATGTTCGGGGCGAAGTATAATCAAAAAAATAATTTCGTACAGATTTTATTCTCGATTATTACAATTTTTTACTCAACACCATTCCTTGCGGTTTACCATTTTCTAATTGTATTTCGACTTTATAGGTTAAAACTTTCACATTTTGATGTTGAGCGTTCTCAAGCAATGCTGCGTATTTAGGGTCGATCTGTTTTGCGACCTCAAACTTATCAATACCTGTGTGCAAAATAGCGAAAAAAATGACCGCTTGTTGCCCTTCTCCAGCAATCTTTGTGAGCTCTCGTAAGTGCTTTTGCCCTCGTTCGGTTTTCGCATCAGGGAACATTCCAACCCCATTTTCAGTTAAAAGAGTGGTGGACTTCACTTCCACAAAGCAATCCTGCAAGCGGTCAGATTTTAGTAAAAAATCGACACGGCTGTTTTCGCTACCATATTTTTGTTCGGGCAGAATGTGTTGATAATCGGCAAGCTCGCTAATCCACTGATTTTTCAATGCTTCTTGTACCAGCTGATTTGCTCTCAAGGTATTCACACAAATAAAATCGCCTGTTTGGGTTTGGGTAAGCTCCCAAGTGTGGGTATATTTACGTTTGGGGTTATCAGAGGTAGAAAACCACACCCTATCGCCCACATTTGCACAGCCTGTCATCGCCCCTGTATTCGGGCAGTGAATAGTAATTTGCTCGCCATTAGCGAGTTGGATATCGGCAAGAAAACGTTTATAACGGCGAAGTAAAATGCCGCTGGAAAGAGGTGGAAACTGCATTGGTAAAAAATCCTGTAAATATGACCGCTTGTAGAAAGCTACTCTGCAAACATTTCTTGCAATACAGAGAGCAATTTGGATAGGGTTCGGCTGTCAAGCTCCCCAAGTTTTTTGACTAAGCGAGCTTTATCCACCACACGAATTTGTTCGGGCAAAATCAAGCCCGATTTCCCTTGAAAATCAACAGGAATACGGAAAGGGGCTGGGCGGCTTCCTGTTGTCATGGGTGCGATAAGGGCGGTGCGTAAATGGTTGTGAATTTCTGGCGGAGAAACAATCACACAAGGACGAGTTTTTTGTATTTCACTGCCGATGGTTGGGTCAAGATTGATTAAATAAATATCGCCTCTTACCATACCCATTCGTCCTCAATATCATCAGGAAAATCAAGTAATTGATCGTCATTATGTTGTGCTATTTGCTGTGCAGCAACCGCCCACCCAGCACGGGAAGATTTGGGAGCAGAAAGCACAATTTTATTATCTTCTACTTTCATATCGAGCCTATCTTCTAAGCCCAACTGCAATAAAACTGCTTTTGGAATAATAACCGCTTGGGAATTACCGACTTTGCGTAACGTTACCTGCATATCGCCTCCTTATGTAATAACAAAGTTATTATAGTTTATTGAGCAGTGTTACTCAATCGCTGATATTTTTTCATCATCGGCAAGAATACCGAAAGTAATGCGGTGCAAATTACGATAATAATGCCAATCCAAGTGATAAGGCTTAGTTGCTCCGATAAAAAGACTAATGCCATTAACAACCCGAACACAGGCTCAAGGGCGAGCAAAATACCAGCGAGAATAGGGGAAGATTGACTAATGCCTTTGTTCCAGAGTAACATTGCCAGCAGACTACAAATGATGCCAAGATAAGCCACGCTTGCCCAAGCCGAAAGGCTTGTTGGTAATTGCCAATCTGTTGTAAACAGTAAGGTAATAGGTAATGCGGTTATTGCACCTTGAACTAACATCACATAAGTTAAATCTGTGACTTTAACGGATTGTAAAATGTCTTTACTGAGATACATTCCGACAATAAAACTCAAACTGCCTAAGGTGACGAGCAATAGCCCTAGTACATTGATTGAACCGTTGTCATCGCTTCCTGCCGCCATAATGAGAATACCTACGCAGGCGAATAAACTTAAGATAAAATCGAGCCTTGTTGCCTGTTTTTTAAAGCAGAAATAGCCCACTAATACCGTTAAAAGCGGATTTAGCCCGAGCAATGCCACGGCACTCGCCGCAGAGGTTAATTTTAAACCTGAAAATTGTAATATCACACAAAGTGGTAAAGTGAGGAAACTGACCAGCCACACTTTCAGGCTATGCTTTTTAGGGATTTTGGCATAAACACGCACAACAAACGGGAATGTCACTAATGCAGCAAAAGTAAGCCGAATTTGCATAATCTGAATAGGATCAAACTCTGCAACCGCAAATTTTCCAACAATAAAGGAACTCGCCCAAATCAACACAGCAATAAGTAAATACGCCATTTACACCTCATAAAACTCTAATGGTAAATCATCAGGATCACGAAAAAAGGTAAAGCGTTTGCCTGTTACCTCATCGACCCGAATGCCCTCGTGCGGTAAATTATGTTGCTCTAAAAAAGCAATAGCTTGCTCAATGCTTTCCACTTTGAATGCCAAATGGCGTAGCCCGCAAGTTTCAGGTGAGGTAAAGAGAGGTGGCGTAACAGGAAAACTAAATAATTCAATTTGCGAGCCGTCTGCAAAACGTAAATCGAGCTTGTAGCTGCTGCGTTCTGAGCGGTAAGTTTCCTCAATAATTTCCGCCCCTAAAATTTGGGTGTAGAAATGTTTGGATTTTTCGTAATCGGAAACAATTAACGCAACGTGGTGAAAACCTAAAATGGGAGGTATAAGAGAATATTTCATCGGTATCTTTTAGTCCTTTTTGAGAAAAATTTAGTCAATTAATACATCATATTGAAAAAGCCATTATTTGGGCTCCCAAAATATGTATATCAAATATCGCTTTTTTCTTGGCAAAGTATTGCATTTTTTTTTTTTTTTTTACAATACTGAAAATTTAACTATAAATTTTAAATGTGGATTTAATAACCAACATTATAATAAAACTTGAGGTTTTTTATGAAAAAACTACTTATTTCTTTAGCTATTTCACTCCCCCTATTAACTGCATGTGCCCCAAGCTATACGCCTAGTGATGCTGAAATCGCAGAACGTCGAGCAAGAGTTCGTGCATTAGATAATGAAGATTACCAAATTCAACGTCAACGTCGCCAAGATGCTATTCAGGATTTAGGAACAATTCAGATGAATGAAGCAGAGGCAATCAATAAATCTTACGAAAATCGTAGCAGACAAACGATTAATATTTTCCGTTAATTTTAGAGGTTTTTAATATGAAAAAATTTGTTGCAATATTAGCTCTTTCTCTATTTCTGGTAGGCTGTGCAAATAATCAAGACATTTTGGCAAAACGTGGCTCAAATGCCTCATTAATTACCGATGCTGAACTGGCTCAAGCAAGAAAACAGCGTGCGAATGAAGTTGAAGAGCGTCAAGCTCAAACAGAACAAGCTGCCGGTATTGCAGGTACTGTGATTATGGGAGCTGGGGCGGTGGGTGCAGCAGCTGGTGCAGTACATTCAGTAATGAGTATTTTTAAATAGGCTTTAGAATTGGAATTGAAGCGGCTTTAACTTAAAGTTAAGCCGCTTTTTATTTGCCTGTATTTTGTAAAATTTTTGGTAAAACTGACCGCTTGCAGTATGATAATTTATTTTCCCGATTTCAAGATTTTTAATGAACAGCAATTCCCCATTTCCTTTAGCGAAAGCAAAAGCTTCCGATCCGTTTGCTAACGATGTTTTAGCTTGGTTTGAGCAATATGGGCGGAAACATTTACCTTGGCAGCAAAATAAAACCCTGTATCAGGTTTGGTTGTCGGAGGTAATGTTGCAACAAACTCAAGTTGCAACAGTTATTCCTTATTTTGCACGTTTTATGGAACGATTTCCCACCGTAATTGACTTAGCTAATGGCTCTATTGATGAAGTGCTGCATTTATGGACGGGCTTGGGCTATTACGCACGGGCAAGAAACTTGCATAAAGCAGCACAGCAAATTCGAGATGAATTTGGCGGCGAATTCCCTACTGCATTTGATGATGTATTGGCATTATCTGGTGTCGGGAGAAGCACGGCAGGGGCGATTTTATCTTCAGTATTAGATGCTCCTCACCCCATTTTAGATGGCAATGTGAAACGTGTGTTAAGCCGCTATTTTGCGGTAGAAGGCTGGGCTGGTGAAAAAGCGGTTGAAAACCAACTTTGGCAGTTAAGCGAAAGCGTTACACCAACCGAGAGAGTAGCAGATTTTAACCAAGCAATGATGGATTTAGGGGCGATGATTTGTACTCACACCAAACCTAAATGTCTGCTCTGCCCATTACAAGAACATTGCCAAACTAATGCAATGCAGGCGTGGGATAAATTCCCAGCCAAGAAACCGAAGAAAACGCTCCCCGAACGCCAAACCTATTTTTTAATTCTGAAAAATGGCTCAAAAGTGTTGTTACAAAAACGGGAAGCAAAAGGCATTTGGGGTGGATTATTTTCCTTTCCACAATTTGAAAGTTTAGAGGCACTTAAGCGGTCAGATTTAGCAGAAAATTTACAAATTTCGCAAAAATTAACGACTTTTAGACACACATTTAGCCATTTTCATTTAGATATCACCCCTATTTTAGTAGAAGTGAATTTGCAAAAAATTGGTGAAAACTCACCGCTTGTAGCAGAAGAAAAGGCAGGAAATTATCTCTCTACTGTATCTTCAGAGGCTGATTATTGGTATGATTTCAGCCAACAGAATGAAATAGGCTTAGCGACACCGGTTAAACGCATTTTAGATGAACTGGCGTTTAGCGTAACAAATGATAATTAAGGATTAGATTATGGCTCGTACCGTATTTTGCGAATACCTAAAACAAGATGCCGAAGGTTTAGACTTTCAACTCTATCCGGGCGAACTCGGCAAACGTATTTTTGATTCTATCAGCAAACAAGCGTGGTCTGAGTGGATCAAAAAACAGACGATGATCGTTAATGAGAAAAAACTCAGTATGATGAATTCGGAACATCGCAAATTACTTGAAGAAGAGATGGTCAATTTCTTGTTTGAGGGTAAAGAAATCATCATTGAAGGCTACAAGCCCGTTGAATAATTCAAGGTTAAATTCAAAATGAAAGAATATGCAAAATATTTGCCTGTAGCGGCAATTATCCCCTTTCTTATTGCCTGTGGAAGCAATAAATCTTCCAGCAGCAAGAAACCAAAATCTACCCGTGTAGATTATTCAAAAGATACCAATGCAATGGATATCTTAACGGGGCAATTCTCTAATAATATTGATGATATTTGGGGCAGTAATGAGCTATTAGTGGCGAGTAAGAAAGACTATGTGAAATATACGGATAAATTCTATACTCGTAGCCATATTTCCTTTGAAGAAGGTGTGATTACCATTGAGACCTTAGGCGATCAAAATCATCTTCGTAATTCCATTGTTCATACTTTATTAATGGGTAGAGACCCTAGAGGGATTGACTTATTTGCTTCAGGCGATGTGCCGATTAGTGCTAATCCATTTTTGAGAGGACAGGTAAAAGATCGATTCGGTCGGGATATTACTAATGTTGCCCTTGCCAATGATTTTGCTACTTATCTTATTCAAAATAAAACCCAAACCCGTCGCTTAAAAAATGGTCGAAATGCGATGTATGTGGCAATTAAAATGGTGGAAGGACACGTTGAAGTGCGTGCAAGACAATATTTACCACTTGTGCGTAAAATGGCGAGACAATATGGTATTGAACCAAGCCTTATTTTAGGGATTATGGAGGTAGAATCTTCTTTCAACCCTTATGCGGTAAGTTATGCAAATGCCATTGGTTTGATGCAGGTTGTGCCTCGTACTGCCGGGCGTGATATTTTTGCACGTAAAGGAATGAGAGG
This sequence comes from Mannheimia sp. E30BD, assembly GCF_041807785.1. Taxonomy (NCBI): domain Bacteria; kingdom Pseudomonadati; phylum Pseudomonadota; class Gammaproteobacteria; order Pasteurellales; family Pasteurellaceae; genus Mannheimia; species Mannheimia sp. E30BD. Next base: position 169,474 of record NZ_JBGTYX010000001.1, on the reverse strand, counting down.
ACAGCCAAGCCGTGAATATCTCTACAATCCATCGAATAATATTGATGCAGGTACGCTCTACTTAACTATTTTGCGTGATGAATATTTAGATGGTATTGCTGATCCATTATCGAAACGCTATGCAATGATTTCTGCTTATAACAGTGGAGCCGGCGCAGTATTGCGTGTGTTTGATTCAGACCGCTACTCTGCGATTGATAGAATTAACGATCTTTCGCCTGATGCGGTTTATCGAATTTTAACCACCGCTCACCCATCTTCTCAAGCAAGAAATTATTTAAGAAAAGTAACAACGGCGAGAGAGAAATATCGAAATATTCGATAATGTGTGAATTATGCTGTTTTTTAGCCGAAAAGTATAAAAAAAGCACATTTAAACAGGGGTTTTTTTAAATTCCGCAAAAAGTATTTGACGTTGAGGGCTGAAATCAGCATAATTCACCACGCAACGACGTTGCCTCGATAGCTCAGTCGGTAGAGCAGGGGATTGAAAATCCCCGTGTCGGTGGTTCGATTCCGCCTCGAGGCACCATCAATTCCTCCTTAGTTCAGTCGGTAGAACGGTGGACTGTTAATCCATATGTCGCAGGTTCGAGTCCCGCAGGAGGAGCCATATTCCGAAGCCCTGATAAGAAATTATCGGGGTTTTTACTTTTTATCATTGAACAATCGGTAAGATTGTTCAATTTTTAGTATTATGCGATCAAAAAGGTTAAATTTCTGATAATTATATTTGACGAAGCCCGAAAAAATCAGCATAATGCACCACGCAACAATGTTGCCTCGATAGCTCAGTCGGTAGAGCAGGGGATTGAAAATCCCCGTGTCGGTGGTTCGATTCCGCCTCGAGGCACCATCAATTCCTCCTTAGTTCAGTCGGTAGAACGGTGGACTGTTAATCCATATGTCGCAGGTTCGAGTCCCGCAGGAGGAGCCATATTTCAAAGCCCTGATAAGAAATTATCGGGGCTTTTTCCTTTATGTGTATTTTTACTGTTTTAAATGCTGTGCATAAAATTACAAAAAATTATGTGATTTACTTCTCATTTCTGATACAAACTTGAAAATATCACTTCACTTTCATACATAATTCGGAGTATTATTATCACATATAACAACAAGTAATAATGATTCCTCGAATATCGTCAAATCTTACGGCATAGTTTAATCTCTATGCCGTTTTTTTATCTCTATAATCTACCCGCTTTTTTTTGTATAATGCTCTCAATTTATCGCTTGCAAGCGGTGCTTTTTTTGAAAAAATTTGCAAATTGAGAAGACAATATGTTTGAAAACCTATCCGATAAACTTTCCAAAACGCTGCGTAACATTACCGGCAAAGGTCGTTTAACCGAAGATAATATTAAAGAAACCCTACGTGAAGTGCGTATGGCGTTGCTTGAAGCTGATGTGGCATTGCCTGTGGTGCGTGATTTTATCAACAAAGTAAAAGAGCGTGCGTTAGGTGTTGAGGTAAACAAAAGTTTAACGCCGGGGCAAGAGTTCTTGAAAATCGTCCAAAGCGAATTAGAAACTGCAATGGGCGAGGCGAACGAAGAGCTAAATCTGGCAACCCAGCCGCCTGCTGTGATTCTGATGGCAGGCTTGCAAGGTGCAGGTAAAACCACCTCTGTGGGTAAATTGGCAAAATTTTTAAAAGAACGCCATAAGAAAAAAGTGTTAGTAGTTTCTGCTGACGTTTACCGCCCTGCCGCAATCAAACAGCTTCAAACATTAGCAGAAGCATTGAAAGTTGATTTCTTCCCAACTGAAACCAGTCAAAAGCCTGTTGCTATTGCTGAAGCAGCCCTTAAACACGCAAAACTAAATTTCTTTGATGTGTTGATTGTGGATACCGCAGGTCGCTTACACGTTGATGGCGAAATGATGGAGGAAATCCAACAAATCCACGCTGCATTGAACCCTGTGGAAACGCTCTTTACCGTTGATGCGATGACAGGTCAAGATGCTGCGAACACTGCAAAAGCCTTTAATGAAGCCTTACCATTAACGGGAGTTATTTTAACCAAAGTTGATGGAGATGCTCGTGGTGGTGCGGCACTTTCTATTCGTCAAATTACAGGCAAACCGATTAAATTCTTAGGTGTGGGCGAGAAAACTGATGCTTTAGAGCCGTTCCACCCTGATCGTGTAGCTTCTCGCATTCTCGGTATGGGCGATGTGATGTCTTTAATTGAAGATATTCAGCGTTCGGTCGATCAAGAAAAAGCGGAAAAAATTGCGGCTAAATTCAAAAAAGGCGATGATTTTACCCTTGAAGATTTCCGTGATCAGCTTATTGAGATGAAAAAAATGGGCGGTATGATGTCGATGCTTGATAAATTACCGGGTGCGAAAAACCTGCCTGATCACGTTAAAAATCAAGTTGATGATAAGATGTTCATTAAAATGGAAGCTATCATCAATTCAATGACGTTAAAAGAACGTGCAAATCCTGAGATTATCAAAGGCTCACGCCGCCGCCGCATTGCACTTGGCTCCGGCACACAGGTGCAAGATGTGAATAAACTGCTTAAACAGTTTGACGATATGCAGCGTATGATGAAAAAAATGCGTAAAGGCGGAATGGCGAAAATGATGCGTGGAATGAAAGGGGCTCTCGGCGGATTTGGGGGCGGCGGAATGGGCGGCTTAGGTGGACTAGGCGGAATGTTTGGCAAGCGGTAAGATTTTCGCATTTTTTTGCAAAAACAAAGGCACAAATTTAGTTTGTGCCTTTTTGTTAAACTTTAATACACATCTCGCATTAAGCGACCTTCTGCCACAAGTCTTGCAATAATATTATTAAAATCATCAACATAAGGCTCTTTGCCGATTTGTTCGGCAATGTTAATTAATTCTGCATCAATAGCTTTGCTCATTGCTTTGCTTCCGCAAATGTAGAAATAAGCTCCTCGTTGAATTAATGCCCAAACCAATTCTGCCTGTAAAGCTAAAGCATCTTGCACATAAAATTTCTCTGCTTGGTCTCGAGAGAATGCGGTAAATAGCTTCGTTAATGTGCCGTTAGCGAGGTAATTTTCCAGCTCATTTTGATATAAAAAATCCTGTTCTCTATAACGCTCGCCGAAGAATAAATAGCTCTCAATATTTTGATATTGGCTCTCTAAGGCTTGTAAGAATGCGATATGAGGGGCAATACCTGTACCGGAACCAATCATCACAACGGGTGCAGTTAAATTTTCAGGCAAGCGGAAGTTTGGATTTGCTTTTGCAAAAATAGAGATAAAATCACCCGCTTGTAGCTTAGCTAAATAATCGCTTGCTGTGCCTTGATAATCTCTGCCATTGAGTTGGTAATAGACGTGGCGAATACATAAATCAACATAATCGGGGTGCGTTTTGCCACAAGAACTAATTGAATAAGCACGAGCGGATAAGCTAGATAACATCGGCTCTAAATCCGCTAATGTAACGGTTTTTTTCGGATCAAAATCTTGTAGCACGTCTAACAAATCTCGCCCGTATAAATATTGTTCTAGTGCTTTTTTGTTGGAAATTTTCGTTAAGTCTTTCAACGCTTGGCTGCCGCAAATTTTTTGAATATCACGCAGCACATTTTTGCTTAATAAACGTAATTCTTTATTGCGTAGTATATCGAGGGCGTTTGTATCATCAAACCACTCAGCATATTGGTTTAACAACTGTTCAGGCTGGTTTACTTTGATATAAATTAAATCCCCCGCTTGGTAGAAAATACCACTCTCTTTAAGCGACAAACGAAGATGATAAACAGGCGGATTTGAATTGGCTAAATGCTTAATTTCTAGCACTTCGGCTTGATAAGTGGCATCTTCCCCATACACTTGGACCGAAAGCTGATGGGCTAATGGAGCTTCATTAGGCTGAGTTAAAACCTGCTGCACAAGAGGCAACCATTGTTTAAAGATTTCTTGATAATTTAGGTCTGCATCTACCCTTTCAATCACGGCTTGGGCTTGCTTTGCCTGTAATAAGCCATCTAGCTGTTTGCTATAACCGCAGAATTTATCGTAAGTAATATCACCCAGTCCGAAAATGGCATATTTCACATTACAAGCGGTCAGATTTTCCAATTTCTCTGCAAATTCATCGGCATTTTCAGGTGGTTCACCATCTCCAAATGAGCTGGTTAAAATCAGCAATAAGCTATTTGGGTTGAAAGCGGTTAAATCCGTTTCATTAAGGGTGGAAAGGCTCGTTGAGTAGTGATTTAAAAACGGTTGTTGGGCTAACTGTTGGGCAAGTTTCTCTGCGTTGCCAGACTCTGAACCATAAGCGATGTGAATATGGGTAATGAGAGACATAAAAACTCCTCGAAAACAAAAAGGAATAAAAAATTGCGTGTAAAAGAGAGCTTCCTTTACACGCAATCCTAGCTTTTTAATTATTCGCCGTAGAAGTCATCAAAGATTTCTTTTGCTGATTCTACTGCTTCAAAGTTGGTCATTAAATCGTTAATTACACGGCGAACGCTGATGTAGCCTGTAATTTTGCCCGCTTCATCAAACATTGGTTGAACGGTGGTATCAACCACATAAACCACACCGCCTTTACCGCAGTTTGGTACGATACCTGTCCAGATTTTACCGGCTTGGATAGTATCCCACATATCTTTATAAACTTCTTTTGGTACGGCAGGGTGGCGTACAATATTATGTGGTTGTCCAATTAATTCTTCACGGGTAAAACCGGTTAATTTGCAGAAAAGGTCGTTAGCGTAAGTAATCACACCTTGTAAATCGGTGGTTGAAATTACTAAGGTATCTTGTACTGCTTTTAAGATAGCTTCATTTGAAGGAACAATTTGTTCAGCCATTTTAAATCTCCGATTAGATATATTAATGTTGTAATTCATCAGTATCAGAACTGATGAATATAGTTAGCATAATAGATAGCCATTATGATGTAAATTAGAAATAAGGCTAATTACTAAAAAATATCCGACTAAATTAATATGGTTAACATCTTGTTAAATATAGGTTTTTAAGAAGTAAAATTATTTAATTTTTAGTGTTTAATTTTTGTAAAAAATTTATTTGGTTGAATATATTTTGCAATTTAATTAATTTCGCCTACAATCACTTTATTGAATTAATAATATGCAAACTCGAAAGGAAAACTTATGTCCAAACCTCTAAATTTTGTGATGATTTCCCCTCACTTCCCGACCAATTTTGAAACCTTTGCGGTACGTTTACGTGAAGCCGGTTTTAATACGCTTGGAATTGCCGATGCCCCTTATGAATCATTGAGCGAAAATTTGCGTCATTCCCTGACTGAATATTATCGTGTAGATAATATGGAAGATTACGAACAAGTTTATCGTGCAGTCGCTTACTTTGCCCATAAATACGGGCGAATTGACCGCATTGAATCGCACAATGAATATTGGCTCGAATTAGATGCGAAATTGCGTACCGATTTCAACGTCTTTGGTTATAAAACGGACGATATGTTAGCCATTAAAACCAAAGCTCAAATGAAAGAAGTTTTCCGTAAAGCAGGCTTAAAAGTGGCTCAAGGGCGTGTGTTTAAAGATGATGAAGATGCCCGCAAATTAGTAAAACAGCTTAAATTCCCGGTAATCATCAAGCCAAATTCAGGGGTTGGGGCGAGCGATACTTACAAAATCAAAACTGCGGAAGAGCTAGAAGCTTTCTTCGGTTATAAAACGCCAACCGTTGAATATATTATGGAAGAGTTTATTGATGGCGATATTATTACTTTTGATGGTTTAACCGACCACGAAGGCAATATTGTGTTCTACTCTAGCCTAGAATATTCTGAAGCAGTACTAGATACCGTATCTAAAGATGGCGATATGTTCTACTATGTCCCACGTGAAATTTCGCCAAAATTAGTGGAAATGGGCAAAAAATGCGTGGACGCTTTTAACGTAAAAGAACGCTTCTTCCACTTTGAGTTTTTCCGTGTGAAAGGCAGTAAAAAAGAGGAAATCTTACCACTTGAAATCAACTGCCGTCCACCGGGCGGTTTAACCATTGATATGTGGAACTACGCCAACGATTTCGATGTGTTCCGTGAATTTGCCAATATTGTGAAAGAAAACAAATTCTATGCCGATATTCAGCATCCTTGGAACGTAGTGTATATTTCTCGCAAAGCAAACCAAAACTATGTAAACTCAATCGAAGCCGTATGTGAGAAGTTTGCAGGCAATATTATCAGCGTGCAAACCGTACCGGGCGTATTTGCCAAAGTGATGGGCGAGAAAGGCATTTTAGCTCGCACCGAAACAATGGAACAAATGCGTGAAATCGCACAATTCGCACAAGCTAAACAATAAGAGGTGAACTATGCATTTTGAAAAAAGAAGCCACTGGAGTGGCGAATTAGGGCGTGAAATGTCATTCAACGTTTACGGACACGCAGGCAAACCCGTTATTGTTTTTCCGTCATCAGGCGGTAATGAAAATGAATATGGTAACTTTGGTATGATTGAGGCGTGCCGTTCCTTTATTGAACGTGGCTTAATCAAATTTTACACGCCTGATTCTTACGATGCGGAATCTTGGTTATCCAAACATAAATCCGGACACGATATGGCATTAGCCCATAATGCTTACGACCGTTATATTATTCACGAGCTAGTGCCGTTAATCCGCCACGAATCGCAATGGAACGGCACGATGATAGCCACTGGTTGCAGTATGGGAGCATTCCATACCGTAAACTTTGCCCTACGCCACCCGGATCTGTTTGATATTGCCATCGCCTTAAGCGGCGTTTATGACGCACGCTTTTTTAGTGGTGAGTTTTATGGTGATAACGCAGTATATTTTAACTCACCGATTGATTATGTATGGGGTCAAAATGACGATTGGTTCTTAGACCGCTACCGCCAAAATCACTATGTGATTGCAGTCGGACAAGGTGCGTGGGAAGAACAGCATATTGAAGACACCCGCCGATTACAAGAGGCTTTTAACGCAAAAGGTATTGAGGCGTGGTTTGACTATTGGGGCTTTGATATCGACCACGACTGGCCGACTTGGCGTAAACAAATGCCTTATTTCTTAGGAAAATTAGAAGAACAGGGTATTATCTAATTTTATTATTTGTAAACAACTCACTTAGGAGCAAAAAATGAATTTAAAGGCAGTTGCAGTTTCTGCATTAGCAATGAGTAGCGTGGCAATGGCAGATATTGCTGACGTTAAACCAATGGTATTTGAAAGCAAGTTTGATTTCGAAACCACAGTGACCACCTTATCTAACACTTTAAAAGAAAAAGGAATGACGATTTTTGCCGAAATCGATCACCAGGCGGCTGCCAAACAAGCCGGCTTAGAAATGCAACCGGCGACAGTGTTAGTTTATGGTACACCAAAAGCCGGCACGCCATTAATGGTGAAAGATCCGATGTTAGCCTTACAGCTGCCGTTGAAAGTGCTGGTAACTGAGCCGAGTAAAGGTAAAGTAGAGGTAATGCTAAACAGTGCTGAACAAGTAGTTGCACACGCCAATACTCCTTATGCTGATGTGGAAAACAATCTCGCCAAAGCCGAAAAATTGATTAAAGCTACGGTTGCGAAATAACACATTCAAGCGTTAAAAATCCCTCTGCCGAAGAGGGATTTTTACTAATAGCAAGCGGTCAAAATTTATGAAAAGTTTGCAAATAGAAAAGCAGGGGATACCCTGCTTTACTTAGATTAGAAAATCGCTTCTAAACGCACAAAGGTGTGAACAAAGTGTTTACGGTCTTTGTCTTTATCGTTGTAGAAACTAATTTCCGGTTGGATAAAGAGCCAGTTACTCCAAATTGGCTGGCGGTAAGCCACGAATGGCCCCCAATGATTAAATCTTGATAAATCTTTATCTAAACGCCCACCGAAGTTAAGACCATAGCTGATATGCATAAGCGGTTTGAAATTGTGCTGACGATAAATACTGTGTCCCCAGCTTCTCTCTTCATCTACGTCCTTACGATACTCAAAGTGAGTATGGTTCATAATAAATGTAGTTTCGTTTTCGGTATATTTATTTTCCAAATTGGTACGTAAATAGTGCTTACTTTCTGTACCGTAACGATAGATTTGTTCTAGACGAGTGCTAAATTGATTAGTAATTTGCCAATCTTTGCTGATTCTTGCACGCCCATAAATATCACTACCTGAACGAATACCGATATCGAAGTCAGTATCAATACCTAATTCTTTAATGCCATCAGACCAACGCAAACCGATTGACGAGTTAGAGTCACGGGCTTCACGGGAGTTATAATGTTTTTTCGGATCAACATTTTTATATAGTTTACCAACGTGGTTTTTATCGGTTAATTCGTTATCAAGTTCGTCATCACCAAATACCACATTTAGATGTTTTTTTAATACGGGCAATTTGATTTTACCACGAACACGAGGTTTCACCGTAAATTTGTCGTGTTTATCCCAACGGCTGTCTAGTATTACACGTAATGAAGCCGTGCCGGGTTTGTCTGGGTCGGCATCGCCTAACCAATCATTAATATTGTTTGCCCAACGATCCAATGTGTTACTTGCTTTTGTATGTTGCTTATCAACCCAAGTTGGATTATTTTGTTGTGCAGCAGCAAAAACAGGGGCTAGTGCCAGTAAAGAAACAAGGTATTTTGTTCTCATAGTAAGTTCTCCTTTTAAGGTGGCTCCCATCATAATCCAATTTATAAGCTATTACAAAGGAAATTACATCGCAATTTGAGGGAAATAACGTTCGGTTAATTTCACACATTCTGCTAATGAAATAGTGCGAAATTCCGAGAGCGATTGTTGCAATCCTCTTGCCGTTACATCTTGTTCTAAGAGATAACAACGTGGCAAATTTGCAAAAAATTGTGGATTTTTGACCGCTTGTAATACGCCGTCTTGCCATAATACAACGGTGTCATTTTCGGTTATATGATTTAATATACTCAAGGTTTCTTTATCATATTGTGCTTTGGATAGGGTATAAAGCATTCTACTTCCTTAAAAAGTCATTATTTTTTCGGCTTGATTCAGTAATTCGATGATTTCTACTTCTTGGCAGAATTGCATATTAGGCAAAATCCATTTTGCATTATCTAAACCACGAGAACTTACCGATTCTTGGCAAACAAAACATTCTGTTAGGTCGTAAAGGTCTAATAATTTAAATGTTGAGATATGATCTTTTTGCAGAATTTGCTCAGGTTGGTGATTAGCCAGTAAGTTAAACACGCCATCATTGATAAAGCAGATTAAGATCTCCTGCTCATCACAAAACGCACTCGCCGCAAGCAGAGCGTCTAGCCCCTCACGACTTACCGAAGAGCCAAAAGGCGGCTGTGTGAATAAAAAAGCGAGTTTATATTTTTTCATTTTAAAATGTGAGAAGTCTATCGGCTTTTAACACTGCTTGGCTAAATTCTCCCAAGCCTGCAAGGGTAAAACCCTCCGCCACATTTGTGGTGGAAGTGGCGGTAGTTTGTTCATCAACCACGCCTCTGCGTTGAGCGGCAGCAATGCACAAATGCAGCTGCAAGCGGTGCGATTTTGCCAAATTTTTCCACTTTTCGACTAAATTAACTTCATCGCTTGCCGGATTTACCAAGTCATTGGCATTGCTTATCCCTTCTTGAAAAAAGAACACTTGGCAAATATTGTGATGTGCTTGTAACAACTCTTCCGCCACTTGGTAGGCAAGAAATGCCCCCTGCGAGCCGTAAACGGGGGATTTTATCGCTAATACATAATCCATCATTCACTATCCTGCTTGATTTGTCGAATATAGAGATAAACCGTGTGGCGGGAAATATCCAACTTTTCCGCTACTTGGTTAATCGCATCTTTAATATCAAAAATCCCTTTTTCAAACAGCGAAATCACAATCTGGCGATTTTTATTATTGTTAGAAATCGATCTATCCGCCATCACATCATCAATGGTTGTTTGAATGGTTTGAGCCACCAAATCTTCTACCGAACTTGCAAAGGTAACTTCCGCAGCTTCATCTTGCGGCATAATAAAAGAACTTAGAAATTGAGAGGTTGGCACTTCCAGATTGATATTAATACAGAGTAAACCGATAACGTGTTGCTTGCCGTTACGAATCGCAATACTGATCGATTTCATCAGCACACCGCCTTTTGCTTTTGTGAAGTAAGGCTTAGACACACTATCGGTTGCCATATGGTGCAGAGATTTTAAAGCACGGTCTGTAATCGGTGAGCCGATTTTGCGGTTGGTATTGTGTCCGTTGGCAATATAAATAGCGGAATGTTCAAGAAACTCTAATGAATGCAGCACGATTTCGCAATGCTCGCCAATTAAAGCGGCAATGCCATCTACAATCGGGAAGTAAGAAGCCAGAATGGCGTGATCTTCATCGGAAAAAGGCGTGAATTTTTGGGTCATATATAAATTACAAGCGGTTAGTTTTATTACATTTTTTGCAAATCTTATAATAAATCTAACCGCTTGTGTAGGTTCAATGAGAATTGAATGTCAATTATTTCTTAGCGTCTGCCGCTTTGAAATCCAATAATTCAATTTCAAATTTTAAGGTTGAGTTCGCCGGAATTTTGCCTGCCGCACGCTCGCCATAGCCTAATTTTGGTGGCACAACGATTTCCATTTTACCACCTTTTTTCAGCATTGGGATTGCTTCAATCCACGCCGGAATTAATTGATTTAATTGGAATTCAATCGGCTCGCCACGATCGTATGAACTATCAAATACCGTACCATCGGTTAAAGTGCCTTTATAGTGAACTTTAACGGTGTCTTGCGGTTTTGGCGATTCGCCTTCGCCTGCTTTTTCAATTTTGTATAACAAGCCAGAAGAGGTTTCTTTCACACCGGCTTGTTTTTTGTACTCTGCACGGAATTTATCGCCTGCTGAAACAGTGGCTTTCGTTTTTTCTTCGTTAATTTTAGCTTCTTTCGCTGACAAATAAGCATCTAAAGATTTTAACTGTTTTTGTAAATCTTCATCAGTTAATTTGCCTGTTTTCTTTAACGTGTCTTGTACACCCGCTAAAATTTTATCTTGGTTATAAGTAAAAATCTCTTTTTGTGATTCAATCACACCTTCAATGTTTTTACCCATTAACACACCGACTGCATAAGAAGAGTCATCAACAAATTTTGGATCTGCTTTCTCTTGTGCGATTGCATTTGTGGCGAAAAAAGCACCTGCAATAACAGCCGCTAATGATAATTTAGTTTTTAACATAATTTTTCCTTATAAAAATAACTGTTAAGAAAATTTTAGATAGGGTAAAGTGTAATTTCATTTCATACAACCTTTTTTTCATAAAAATGGATAATAATTGTACATTATCGGCAAGAATTACCGAATTAGAAACAAAAGTAGCCTTTCAAGAGATGATTATTGAGGAATTAAATCAATCATTAATTGACCAACAATTCGCAATAGATAAGCTACAAACGCAAATTCGCCACATTGCCGAAAAATTAAAAGGAGCGCAACTCAGCCAAGTTGCCTCACGCTCAGAAGAAACACCTCCGCCACATTATTAATGTGGTGTATTTTTAGTAATTAATATAAATAGGAAAGCAAAAATGAAGATTGGTATTATTGGTGCGATGGCACAGGAAGTTGAAATTTTACGCAAGTTAATGGTTGAGCCAAAAACAACTGAATTAGCAGGCTGTAAAATTTTTGAAGGAAAAATTAACAACACTCGCATTGCGTTATTACAATCCGGCATTGGTAAAGTATCGGCTGCCATCGGCACTACATTACTTATTCAGCTCGCACAACCTGATATGATTATTAACACAGGCTCTGCGGGTGGTTTAGACTCAAACTTAAATGTGGGCGATATTCTTATTTCAACCGAAGTCCGCCATCACGATGTTGATGTAACTGCTTTCGGCTATGAAATCGGGCAACTTCCTGCCAACCCGGCAGCCTTTGAGCCAAACGAACAATTAGTCGAACTTGCCCAAAAAGAAGCGAAAAAAGCTGGTTTTAATGTGGTTTCAGGTTTAATTTGCAGTGGCGATGCTTTTATCAATGGCAAAGAGAAAATTAACGAAATCCGCCAAAACTTCCCAAATGTGGTTGCGGTAGAAATGGAAGCGGCAGCGATTGCACAAGTTTGTAATGGTTTTGGCGTGCCATTTGTGATTGTGAGAGCGGTTTCTGATGTGGCAGATAAAGAATCTCATCTATCATTTGAAGAATTTTTACCTTTAGCGGCAGAAAAATCATCCGCTATTGTGTTGGCAATGTTGAATGATATTGACTAACTAGTTGCAAAACTTTATCAAAAAATGACCGCTTGTTATCGCTATTTGCGGTAATTTTTTGTAAAATCTCGCTAATTTTTTTGCCTACAAGACAAAAATTGTAGGCATTTTCTTTTTTAATTGTTGAGAGTGATATGAGTGCTACCCCGAATATTGGTTTTATCAGCTTAGGCTGTCCTAAAAATTTAGTTGATTCCGAACGTATTTTAACTGAGCTGCGTGCTGATGGTTACAATATTATTCCAAGCTATGAAGATGCTGATTTAGTGATTGTAAACACCTGCGGATTTATTGATTCTGCAGTGCAAGAATCATTAGAAAGCATTGGTGAAGCCTTAGAAGCAAACGGAAAAGTGATCGTTACAGGCTGTTTAGGGGCAAAAGAGAACCAAATCCGTGAAGTTCACCCAAAAGTGTTGGAAATTACAGGTCCGCATAGCTATGAAGCGGTAATGAACCACGTCCATAAATATGTGCCGAAGCCAGAGTTTAACCCTTACACTAGCTTAGTGCCAAAGCAAGGTGTAAAACTTACACCGAAGCATTACGCTTACTTAAAAATTTCAGAGGGCTGCGATCATCGCTGCACATTCTGTATTATTCCATCAATGCGTGGCGATTTGGCAAGCCGCCCTATCGTGCAGGTGTTAGATGAAGCAAAACGCTTGGTAGATGCTGGCGTAAAAGAGTTATTAATTGTCTCGCAAGACACCTCTGCTTACTCGTTAGATCGCAAAAAAGAAGAAGCAACCAAAACGGTATTCTGGAACGGTATGCCGATTAAAAGCAACTTAATCACACTTTGCGAGCAATTAGGCTCAATGGGTGTTTGGGTGCGTTTGCATTACGTTTATCCGTATCCTCACGTTGATGATTTAATCCCACTAATGGCAGCAGGCAAAATTCTGCCGTATTTGGATATTCCACTTCAGCACGCCAGCCCTAAAATTTTAAAAGCAATGAAACGCCCAGGCTCTATTGAAAGAACCCTTGAGCGTATCAAAAAATGGCGTGAAATCTGCCCGGAACTAACGCTGCGTTCAACCTTTATTGTTGGCTTCCCGGGCGAAACAGAGGAAGATTTCCAACTGTTACTCGATTTCTTAAAAGAAGCTCAGCTTGACCGTGTTGGTTGCTTTAAATTCAGCCCAGTTGAAGGGGCTGTAGCAACTGATATGCCAGACCAAGTGCCGGAAGAGGTAAAAGAGGAACGCTTCCACCGCTTTATGCAGTTACAACAACAAATTTCAGCTGAGCGTTTACAAGCCAAAATTGGTAAAACTTTACCTGTTATTATTGATGAAATTGATGAAGAAGGCATTATCGGACGTTCAATGGCTGATGCACCGGAAATTGATGGTGTAGTGTATGTGGATAACCTTGAAAATAAAGAGGTAAGTGTCGGTCAAGTGATTTCCGTAACTATTATCAATGCAGATGAATACGATCTGTGGGGAACCTTGAATTAATAACCAATCTAACTAAAAAATAAATGCTGCTAGATTTGCAATCTAGCAGCATTTTTTAACCGCTTGTATAAACCTTTATATTAACCTAAAGCCACACCACTTAAGCCGATAAAGAAGCCAGCAATGGTTGCACTCATTAAGTTGGCAAGGGTTCCGCCAATCACCGCTTTAAAACCTAAGCGAGCGATGTCTGAACGGCGATTTGGAGCCATACTACCAATACCACCAATTAATACCGCAATGGAGCTGATGTTCGCAAAACCACATAATGCAAAAGTAATAATGGCTTTGGTTTTATCGCTTAGTTGAACTACTGAATCAGGTTGTAGGTATTTTGTAAACTCAAGATAGCCAACGAACTCATTTACTGCTAATTTCATACCAATCATCTGTCCTGCAATATCTGCATCTTCCCAAGGCACGCCAATAATAAAGGCAAGCGGTTGGAACAGATAACCTAAGAGAATTTGTAGTGTTAAATCTTCACGTCCAAACCAGTTACCAATTCCGCCGATAATGCCGTTAAGTAACGCAATGACCGCAATGAAGGCAATTAACATTGCACCAACGTTAATGGCTAAAGATACCCCCGAACTTGCGCCGTTAGCAAGAGCCTCTACTATATTGTTTGGCTTTTCAACTTCAACGCTTTCATCAATTTGATCTAAAATGCGCTCATTTTGTGGATACATTAATTTCGCAAATAACAAACCAGCCGGAGCTGCCATAAATGAGGCTGCAATTAAGTAAGTTAAAGGTACGCCCATTCCTGCATAACCTGCCATTACAGAACCTGCGATGGAGGCTGTTCCGCCCACCATTACCGCAAAGAGTTCTGAATCACTCATTCGGCTGATATAAGGTTTTACCACTAATGGAGCTTCTGTTTGTCCAACAAAAATATTCGCTGCTGCTGACATTGATTCTGCTTGTGAAGTGCCAAGTAATTTTTGCAAGCCACCACCAATAATTTTAATCACCCATTGCATCACACCAATGTAGTAGAGTAATGAAATCAGGGCAGAGAAGAAGATAATAATTGGTAATACTTTGATAGCGAACACAAAGCCAATGCCGCTATTGCTTGGATCAGCTAAGTTACCAAATAAAAATGAAATCCCTTCATTCCCGTAATTGATGACCTTGCTCACGCCATTTGCGGTGGCAAGTAACGCATCACGTCCAGCCGGCACATAAAGAATCAGTGCAGCAAAAGCAATTTGAATGGCTAATGCCCCAAATACCGTTCGCAAATTGATTGCACGTCTATTATTAGAGAGTAAAGCCCCAATACCTAATAGGACAAATATGCCGATAATGCTAATGAATATATCCATAGAGAACTCCGTTAGTAGATAGTAATAATTTTGTTTATGCCGCACTGTTTAGCAAATGCCGCTAGTTTATCTGTTTGCTCAATGCTTGGTACAAAGTGGGCTAAACCCTCTTCGTCCCTTGCTCCTTTAGTATGAACTCGAATAATTTTGAGTAGTACATCTGGATAAGGCTTGAGTAATTGAGCTACTTTCTCAAGCAAATGATAGGCATCATAAAACTCATTAAGGTAAACCAAACGTACTTCTTCCACTTTATCAAGCGGTAATAATTTGGCTAAATTTTGCAAATTACGTGCCAAGTTTTCAGGCTTAATATGATTCACCGTTGGGATTACCTGTTCTGGCACTTTGCCTGCTTGATTTTTTCGATCAAAGCACAGCGTTTGTAAACCTGCTCCATCGCCTTTAAGGTCAAACAGAAATTTATCGGTAACCTCAATTAACGGCTCTGTGGCTTCAAAATCAAAAAAGCCGCTGCTGTCTAAGTAGCAAGTTAAACCTTTTTGGCGAAGAGCTTCAAACAGCGGCACTAATTTTTTGTGATGAATGGTTGGCTCACCCCCCGAGATGGTTACCCCTCGAATAAAAGGCACCGCCTCCATCACTTGATCATATAAGTACTGCAAATTAACCTGTTTTGCTTCCTCCGTATAACGAGGAATCGTTTCCGGATTATGGCAATACAAGCAATTTAGCTTACAGCCTTGTAGAAAAATACTTGTGCGGTTGCCCTGTCCTTCCACATTAGAAAAGGGAATAATGCGGTGCAACGGCACAAAAATATCAGCAAGTGCAGCCATTTTATTATGCCGCATTCACGTTTTCTTCATCACGAAGCTGACGATCGAACACCTTAGCACAATCGTCCGTTCCTGCGCCATACCAAGTGGTATCACGCAATACGGCTTCGCCCTTGCGATAGCGTTCTACCTCGCTTTTCTTCACTAAATAGCCTGTTACTCGAATTAAATCGGTATTTTTCAAATAAGTGGTAATGTAGCGATAACCTTGTTCAAATGAACCATCAATAATATCCACCACAGCATCTAAATGGTCGGTGTAGGTTTGGTCAAACGCAAACAGATCGCCCGTACCCGATGGGAAATATTTATGGAAAGGCGCAGATTGTTTTAAATGTGCCAATAGTGTTGGCTCTTGCCCAACACGAATGCGGTGAGCTGGCGTATTAAGTTTATCTTCTTCGTGGTTGCTTGCCCCAACTTGAGCGTGCAATAAATAGTGATCGTTGGTACGTTCTGCATATACGCCTTTGTGAGCATCATTCACTTCTTGGAGTTTATCCATAATCAAGGTAGCAATTTCATCACCACGCTTGCTTTGCCCAAAGGTCTCGTTTAGGCCTTCTTGTGCTAATAAATGATTGACTGCATCAGCAAGCCCTACAATCGCAAACATTCCCGTGAAATTTGTGCGTTTAATAAAGCCTTCGTGTACTAAGAAACTACTTTCAAAGAAATTACTTTCTTCCACTAAGAATTTATGGCGTTTGTCCATTGTCGAAAGGGCTAATTTCGCTACTTTTGGCAATAGTTCATTCACCATTTCATCAACGCTTGCACAAGCACGCCCTATAGTACCTAAACGTAAACGGGTTAAGGTGTAAGCTCCGCCGCATTCTGGTAAGGCGTTATAACAGCTCGCAATGCCGTATTCATCGCCTAAATCTTGGCGGTAGTAGGCATCATTAGCGAAAGAGGGTTTAGAAACCAGCAAGCAGGCTTTCGCTGCAAGTTCGGCAAATTCACGAGAGGTTTTGGTTTTATCATAACGAATGGTCATATTCGGGGTGGTATTTTCAAGCTCAATCACCGCTTTTAAGATTAAGCGACCAGCTTTGGTGTCATAAGGCCCGATATTAGCGTGGCAGAATGAGTCTGAAATGGTTTTATCGATATGATTTAAGAAACGTTTGATTTTGATGTAATCTTGTTCTTCATCGGTAATAAACGGATCTAACAATTCATCTAAACGCCCGATATAAACAGGGAAAGTGGTAATTGATGGAACGTGTGAGTAGATAATTAATAAGCCATCTAGGGCTTCATCAAGATTAGTTGGTGGCGGTAAATCTAAGAATTTACAACCCTTTTGAATATAAACATTGTAATCAGGCAGAATATAGCGAGGACGGTAAATTGCATAACCTTCGTTCAAATCGCAAATCATCTGATTGTTAATATACGCCCATTCTTCTTCGGTGTAACCAAGTAATTCGACAGGGTTAAATAACCGCTCAGCAATGTTGCCTAAGCTCATCAACTTTTGTTGATAAGTTAAGTTTTTTGCTTTTACTACATCAAGAATATCTTGTAATGAAGCCTGCATAGCCTTCTCCTTTATGTAAAATATCGGGGAGAATTTTACCCAAGCCTAGCTAAAATTACTGTGATTTAGATCACACTTTGTCTTAATATATCCAAAAAGAATAAGGCAAACGATTGCTTGGATTTGCAAAAAATTCACTTTTTATGACCGCTTGTTTCTCACCATAAAATTAAGGTGTAAAATAACATTATGACAACATTTAATATCAAAAAGGAATAAATATAATGGCACATAAACATTTCAATCATCACTATCTGGAAATGCAGGAACATTTTTTATATGTGCCATATTTACACCATCATCGCCGTATTCGTGTATTGTTGCCGAAAGATTATCATCAAGAAAAATGGGAACATTATCCCGTGTTATATATGCACGATGGACAGAATGTGTTTTACAGCAAAGAGTCTTACTCCGGTCATTCGTGGAAAATTATCCCAACTATTAAATCGCAGCAAGAATTGCCGAAAATGATTATTGTCGGTATTGATAATGCGGGCAAAGATCGTTTAGATGAATACGGCCCTTGGAAAACAACTACAGGTTCTACTCCAGAAACCAAAAACGCAGGTGGTTTAGGTGGAGAATATGCAAAATGGGTAGTGGAAAGTGTGAAGCCGTTTATTGATGTTCATTACCGTACCAAACCACAGCGAGAACATACCCTGCTTGCAGGTAGCTCAATGGGGGGCATTATCACTGCTTATATGGGAAGTGCTTACCCTCACATTTTCGGGCATTTAGGCGTGTTCTCGCTTGCCTCTTGGTTTAGCGAGCCCGATTTTCTACGCTTTACGCACCAGCACCCAATCCAACCAAACACTAAAGTGTTTATTCAAGTTGGCACAAATGAAGGCGATGAAATTGATTCACACTTTATCTCTAATATGAATCAAACCTACATTGACTGCTCATTAAACTATTATCAGTCGTTAATTCGGATTGGTGTTCCTTTGGATAACATTTGCCTACGCATTATGGCAAACGAAATCCACCACGAAATGCATTGGGCGGATCATTTTGTGGAGTTTTTGCATTTCTCGCTGTTAAAACGCTAACTAGGCGGTGCTGAACAACAGGATAAAATATGAAACTCAACCGAGCCATTGCCGACCGCATTGTCAGACGCACAATGCAGATTATTCCCAATTCCGTCAATGTGATGGACAGCGAGGGTGTGATTATTGCCTCTGGTGATGCTACTCGCATCGGGCAACGGCACACGGGGGCGGTGTTGGTGTTACGCCAAGATCAAGCGGTCGAAATTGATGAAAATCTTGCAAAACAGTGGCACTACGAGGCAAAAGCAGGCATTAATTTACCATTGCACTATCTCGGCTCTACGGTGGGTGTGGTTGGCATTTCAGGCGAGCCTGCCCAGATCCGCCAATATGCTCAATTAGTCAAAATGGCGGCCGAGCTGATTATGCAGCAAGCTTTTGAGTTAGAGCAGGAACGCTGGCAGCGGCGTTATCGTGAAGAGTTTGTGCGGGCGTTGCTCAACGGCACATTAAGTACGGCAGAAATTCACGAACAAGCGGTCTTTTTTGAGCAAGATTTTGCAAAACCGCTCTCGGTTATACTAATTAAAGTGAATACGCCAACAGCTGAGAAATTACAACACTTGATAGATTTCTTTGAGCATCATTTCCCCACCTTGCTCACAGCGGTAATTAGTTTAGATAAAATCGCCTTACTGAATAATTTATCGAATGATAAATCGCTCATTCGCAATGCGTTAAATAAACTGGCTGACCCCGATATTTCCTTTAAAACGGTGGTTGGGTTGGCGGTTGAGAATTTATCGCAAACCAACATTTCATATCAAACCGCTCGCCACACCCTCAACTATGCTGAGCAGATCCAAAGCCGTAAGCGGATTATCCATTTTGAAGATTTCAAACTGCCTGCTTTGTTACATAGCTTTAGCCACTCTTGGGAGGCAAAAACCTTACTTGTTCCGTTCCAAGCATTGCTGGCTTCAGATAAAAAACAGGTGTTGTTAAAGAGCCTTCGCCATTATTTTTTTGCAAATTGTGATCTGGATCACGCTGCCCAAAAATTGTTTATCCACCCAAATACCCTACGCTATCGGTTAGAGAAGATTGAGCAGATTACTTGCTTATCTTTCAATAACATAGAGCAAAAATTTGTGCTTTACCTCGGTGCAGTTTTAGCGTAAAAATTGTAGAAAAATACAAAACAAGCGATCATTTTTAACAATTTCTTTGCAATTTTATATAAAGATTTTTACCCGCATATCGCCAATAATGAGTCGATTATTCTACAACGAGGAGACTGATTATGTCTGGTATTGCACTTATTCTGACCTTTGTGGTGGCAATCATCATTATGATCTATATGATTGCTAAACTGAAAGTTCACCCTTTCTTAGCGTTAATGTCGATTTCATTGGCGTTAGCTCTTCTAGCTGGCTTACCGCTGGCGAAAATTCCGTCTATTATAGGCGAGGGGTTTAGTAACACCTTCAAAAGTATCGGTATCGTCATCATCTTTGGGGCGATTATTGGTACGATTTTGGAAAAAACAGGGGCAGCTCTGAAACTGGCTGATATGGTGGTAAAAGTGGTAGGGCAAAAACGCCCTGAACTTGCGATGCTGATTATGGGCTGGGTGGTTGGTATCCCTGTCTTCTGCGATAGCGGTTTTGTGGTGTTAAACCCAATCCGTGAAGCGATTCGTAAAAAAATCTTGGCAAATCCGGTTGGAATGGCAGTTGCACTGAGTGCCGGTTTATATGCTGCTCACGTTTTTATTCCTCCGACACCCGGTCCGATTGCAGCTGCGGGTGCAGTAGGATTAAGCAATAACTTATTATTGGTTATCGGAATGGGCGTTGTGGTCTCTATTCCTGTACTGATTGCCAGCTACTTCTTCGCTAAATACATTGGCAAGCAAGTGAGCATTGCCGAAGAAGCGGAAGCGGATAAAGTCATCAGCCAAAGTTATGAAGATTTACTCAAACACTACGGCAAATTACCGAGTGGCTTTTTAAGCCTTGCCCCGATTTTTGTGCCGATTATCTTAATGGCATTAGGTTCTATCGCAAAAATTGCAGGGGTAAGTGGCGATTTTGGCACATTCTTACAGTTTGTCGGAAATCCGATTATTGCTCTTGCAGTGGGTGTGGTGTTTGCTATTTTCCTACTCGCGTCAAGCGGTAAAATGGCAGAGTTTGACAGCTTAACTAACGACACCTTGAAATTAGTCGGCCCAATCCTGTTCATTACCGCCGCAGGTGGGGTGTTAGGTAGTGTGATTACGCAAGCAGGCTTTGTGGATTACATCAAACAAAATGCTCATATTATCAGCACCGCAGGGATTTTCTTCCCGTTCTTGATTTCAGCCATTTTGAAAACCGCACAGGGCAGCTCAACGGTGGCGATTATCACAACAGCGTCTATTATGGGAATGTTCAACGCCCCAGACTCGCTAATGAATGCCTTAGGTTTAACCAGCGAAATGGCGGCAGCTCTAACTGTGATGGCAATTGCCGCAGGTTCAATGTGTGTCTCACACGCCAACGACAGCTATTACTGGGTGGTAACGAACTTTACCAAACTCACGCCACAACAGGGTTATCGTACCCAAACTACGCTAACCTTTATTATGGGCGTGGTGGGTATTCTGACTGTGTATCTTCTCTCATTAGTATTGTTGTAAGGAAGTATGATGAAGATTGTAATTGCTCCCGATTCATTTAAAGAGAGCCTGACCGCCTTAGAGGTGGCTCAGGCAATTCAAACGGGCTTTTCCCGCATTTTCCCGAATGCGGAATATGAACTTGTGCCGATGGCAGACGGCGGCGAAGGCTCGGTGCAATCGCTAATTGATGCTACTCAAGGCAATTTGCAAAAAATCAGCGTAAAAGCACCGCTTGCAAACCAAGTGGAAGCCTTTTTCGGGCTGTCGGGCGATAAAAAAAATGCCTTTATTGAAATGGCGGCGGCAAGTGGCTTACATCTTGTGCCGAACAACGAACGAAATCCGCTGATTACTACTAGCTATGGCACAGGCGAGCTGATTAAAGCTGCACTCGATTTTGGCGTGGAAAAAATCATTCTCGGCATTGGTGGCAGTGCCACTAATGATGGCGGGGTAGGAATGCTGCAAGCCTTAGGTGCAAGATTCCGAAATGCACAGCAGCAAGAAATCGGTTTTGGCGGCAAAGCGTTAAGCCAAATTCAGCAGATTGATTTAAGCGATTTAGATAAACGCTTATCGCAAGTCGCTTTTGAAGTGGCGTGCGATGTGGATAATCCATTATGTGGTGAGCGAGGGGCTTCCGCCATTTTCGGCCCGCAAAAAGGGGCAACCCCTGAAATGGTGCAAACCTTAGATAATGCCCTCCGCCATTTTGCCGACCAAGCTCAAGTCCAGCTTGGTGTGAATATAGCCGATACCGCAGGGGCAGGGGCGGCTGGTGGAATGGGTGGCGGTTTACTGTTGTTGCCAAATGTCACGTTGCGTTCGGGTGTGAAAATTATTATTGAAGCCACCCAGCTTGCCAGCAAAGTGGCGAGTGCCGATTTAGTGATTACAGGCGAAGGCAGAATGGACGCTCAATCCATCGCAGGCAAAACACCCGTTGGCGTAGCGAAAATGGCTAAACAGTTTAACAAACCTGTGATTGCGATTGTTGGCTGTTTACGGGAAGATTACCCTGTGGTTTACCAACACGGCATTGATGCGGTATTTCCGATTATCCGCCAGCTCAATAGCTTGGAAGAGACGTTGAAACTTGGTAAAGAAAACTTGATTTCAACCGCAGAAAATGTGGCGAGATTATGGAAAATGGCAAGAGCTAAATAAAGCTATTTTCAACGCATAAAAATTGAGTTCTAACGGACAGTTAGAACTCAATTTCTTTTTTAGGGCTATTTAGCTCCAATATTTATCGATCTCTGCACGAATAGCTTCAGCAGTTTGTTTGCCTTTTTCGCCCACTAAGGCACGGCCTGCAATAAAGGCTTTGGCATTTTTGATCTCTTTAAACAGATGAATATCTTCTGGCACAATACCGCCTGTGATAGACACTTCGATGCCTAAATCAGAAAGCTGTTTCATTAACTCAATGTCTTCTGCCGTCCAGCCTTTACCTGCTAATTCCGCATCACGAGAACGGTGGTAAATCGCTTGGGTAACACCTAATTCCACCCACTCTTTCGCATCTTTTTCAACCGTCCAGTTACCGTAGATTTCAATTTGGATCTCTTTTTTCACTTTAAGCTCTGGGTGAGCCGCATTGAACTCATCAGCCACTTTTTTACAAGCTGCTTTGGTTGCTGGGTGAGCTGCCGCTGAAACGGTTAGCCAATCCGCACCTGCTTCAAACGCCATTTTGGCTAAAATTGCGCCGCCGTCTGTAGTTTTTAAATCACACACAATGATGTGATTCGGGTGTAATGCACGCAAGGTAGAAATCGTTTTCATACCTTCAGCAAAAGCAAGAATTGTGCCGCATTCGATAATTTCAACAAGATTTTCAGCTTGTTTTGCATCAGCAACGGCTTTTTCTAAACTCAGTGAATCTAATGCGATTTGTAGTAAAGGTTTTGACATATTAATATTCCTCTGTGGATTTTAAAATTCGTTAATTCTTAGCCGTTCAATGCGTTATCAATCATCGCATAAACATCATCAGCATTTTTGCAGGCTAACACTTTTTCTAAATTTACCCCTGTTTCGCTCTCTTCATCGTCTAAAACTTGAGTAATTTCCATTAAGCCTTGCATATGGCGGTCTGAATCACTCCCTGCAAGTGTGAATAACACCGAAACAGGCTCATCTTCGCCATCAAAATAAATAGGCTCGGCTAAAGTGACTAACGCAAAAGATGTTTTAATGACCCCTTCTTCTGGACGAGCGTGTGGCATTGCCAAACCCGGAGCAAGAATGATGTAAGGCCCCATTTCTTCAACTTTGCTGATAATGTTATCGTAGTAACGTGGTTCAATCGCACCTGATTTCTCAAGTAAATCTGTGCCTAGTTTAATGGCTTCTTTCCAGTTTTCTGCTTTTTGATTAAGAAGAATCGAATTGTTTTCAATAAGAGATTGTTTTAAGTTCATAGAATGTCCTTTAATACTTTAATTCAAACCAATAATTGCCCAGCGGTGATGTGAGTTACCCTCAATCTTTCCGCCTTTAACATTGCTAATATAATCAATCAGCATATTTTGGATTGTGCCTTTTTCAGATCCCATTGCCACTTTCGATTCCCACAGGGTTGGGATTGTTTGGCCTTCCCAGACACCGCCTTTTTTGATGAGCTTCTTTGGCACGATCTAAGGTTTTGGCAAACTCTTCAACTTGGTTATCTTGAATCGCATCGCCAATATCAAACAGCAACACATTTTTGTGGTTTGCCCGCACCTCTTTCACATAGGTGGAAATTTGCGAGAACGAGCCGGATTTGTCCTCCACATCGGCTTCGTAGCTCCACGGCACAATCCGACCGTGAACATCGGAAGTCCCGAGCAGTTTTATGTTTACCTCTTTGGCAACCGCCACGCTGACTGCTGAAAGAATAAAAATTGTAGAGAGAAGTTTCTTCATTCGATGCTCCCTATATTTATTAGATAAGTTGATATAGGGGCAACAACTGCTCCTAGTTATCCTTATTTTGCCTGATGTTTGTTGATTAATTCAACTAATTCATCGCCGAATGAATTTGGGTTTAACATATTTTGTACGCCTAATACTGATTTACCTTCTGGCACGTCAATTTCATTGGCTAAGTGCTTGCTAGATACAATAATATCTACTTCACTTAATTTGCCTTTGTAATCGGTTACGGCACAGGAATCCATAATATTAGGAATACCACGTTTGTCTAAGTAGCCCTTGATCTTCATTTTCATCATCATTGATGAGCCTTGACCTGAACCACATACAGCAAGAATACGAACCGGATTTGCAGAATTTTCAGTATTTCCGACCGCTTGTTGAACCACGCTTTCTGCTTTTGGCTCTTCTGCTTTTACATCATCTAAGCCGTATCCATCTAATTGCTCAAGGGTTAAGCCTTTTGCTGCCGCTTCCGCTTCTTCCGCACGAAGTTGTTTAGATGCAAAGAACATATACACTAATGAAGCTGCTACAATTACAAAGAAGAAGCCCGGAATACTCACAATACCTTGTAAGATTGGTGGGAAGAACAATGCCCAATCAGCCATACCCATCCAGCCGTTAAAGGTTGTGCCTTGGCTCGCTAACATTTGGATAACCCAAGCTGAACCTAGCACTTCAATGATCCCCATTACAAAACAGATTTTCATCACCGCTTTCCAACCACCGAATTGGTTTGCAAATACACCAATGGTTGCGTTAGAGAAGAACATTGGGATAAAGCCCGGAATGATTAACACAGGAGAACCAACCGCAAGCAAGCCGCCCACAGCCACAAACTGACCGATAGCACCCCACATAAAGCCGAATACCATCGCATTTGGTGAGAATGCGTAAATTGCCGCACAGTCGATCGCTAATACAGAGTTTGGAATTAAGCGTTCTGCGATACCTTTGAAGGCTTCGGAAAGTTCAGCAACGAACATACGCACGCCGGTGACGATGATTTGAATTGCCACCGCAAATTTCAAGCCCATTTCTAAAATGTACATAAACCAGTTGGTTTTGCCGGCAAGTTCTTTGAGGTTATCTAAACCGAATGAAAGTAAGATGATTCCAAAGAAGATGGTCATTACTAATGCGGTGGCAGAAATACTGTCGTGGAAAATATTCAGCCAGTTAGGGAGCTTCATTTTATCCACAGTGTCGTTTTTATCACCGAGTTTTGGCGCCAGTTTGACCGCAATCCAAGAGGCAATTTGTTGTTGGTGACCGATTGAGAAACCTGCACCACCGGTTACCGCTTGGGTTGGCTTATACATAATGTTGGAAGAAATCCCCCAGTAAAGAGCCATTAACACAGAGGTGTAAATAACCGTTTCCCAAAATGAAGCACCGATAATCATATAGAATACCGCTACCAAACCTGCTTGTTGGAACATAATATGCCCTGTTAGCATAATGGTGCGGATACCCGTTAAACGGCGGAAGACAACGAATAAGATATTTAGTAATAGCGCTCCAATTACCGCATAGCCAACCCAAGCATAATTTTCACCCATTGTTTGAATGGTGGATTGCATACTGGTGTAAGGGTCAATTACCGCCCCGGCAAGTTGATGATATTTTGCCAAGCCATCAATTACAGGCTTAAAGTTTGTTACAAGGAATCCTGAACCTGCTTGCACGATCATAAAACCAACGATGGTTTTAATCGTACCTTTTAGAATAGTAGATGTATCTTTTTTTAGTAGGATATAGCCTAAGCAAGCCACAATACCTAATAAGAAAGGTGCTTTATTTAACACCTGATCCTTTAAGAAAAGGAGAATTTCAGTTAAAAAATCCATAATTTAGCCTCTTTTTGAGAGATTTGAATTTGAGGGAAATATAGCCTATTAAAGGCAGCGACAAAATGATAAACGCTCTAATTAGATTAAAAAAGATTATTTTTTATTATTTGTGAACAAGATCACATTTTATTTTTATTCATTATGATTATTTAATTTTATATCCTAAAGAGTAAATAAATACATTAACAATTAAAAAAACAAATAAATAACAAATAGTTAAATTAACATCTACAAAAATAAATACTAAAATTAGACTTAGATCACATTTTTTAAAAAAAGTAGTTGGCTATTTTTGTGTGATTATATATGATTATTTTTGATTAAATTATTCTTTAAATGAACAAAACAGGAGTTCACAATGAGCAAAATTCAAGAAATCACCCGTGAAAGCTGGATTCTTTCAACTTTTCCTGAGTGGGGGACTTGGTTAAACGAAGAAATTGAAGAAGAAGTTGTGCCAGAAGGCAATTTCGCAATGTGGTGGTTAGGTTGTGTGGGCGTTTGGATCAAAACCCCTGCTGGTGCAAACATTTGTATGGACTTGTGGTGTGGTCGTGGTAAATCGACCAAGAAAGTAAAAGATATGGTGCGAGGGCATCAAATGGCGAATATGGCAGGTGTTCGCAAACTACAACCAAATTTAAGAGCTCAACCAATGGTATTAGATCCGTTTGCGATTAACGAAGTGGATTTCATTCTTGCCTCTCACTACCATTCAGATCATATTGATGTAAACGTAGCGGCAGCTATTTGCAATAATCCTAACTTAGATCACGTTAAATTTGTTGGCCCTTGGCATTGTGCGGAATTATGGAAAAAATGGGATGTGCCGGAAGAGCGCATTATTGTGGTGAAACCGGGCGATGTGGTGAAGTTAAAAGATGTAGAAATTCACGCACTGGATTCTTTCGACCGTACTTGTTTAGTGACTTTACCTGTTGAAGGTGCTGAAGAACGTGGTGGCGAATTAGCAGGTCTTTGCCCATCTGATGAAGAAATGGGACATAAAGCGGTAAACTATGTGTTCAAAACACCGGGGGGTAATATTTATCACGGTGCGGACTCTCACTACTCAATCCAATTTGCTAAACACGGTAAACAATTCGATATTGATGTTGCATTAAACAACTATGGCGAAAACCCTGTTGGTATTGCCGACAAAATGACTTCAATTGATTTATTGCGTATGGCAGAATGCTTACGTTGTAAAGTTATCATTCCTGTTCACCACGATATTTGGACAAACTTTATGGCAAGCACGCAAGAAATTATTGATTTATGGCGTATGCGTAAAGACCGCTTACAATACAAATTCCACCCATTCATTTGGGAAGTAGGCGGCAAATATGTTTACCCTCGTGATAAAGATTTAATTGAATATCATCACCCTCGTGGTTTCGATGATTGCTTTGAGCAAGAACCAAATATTCAGTTTAAATCAATGCTATAATGATAACTTAGAGGTGAATTTAATTCGCCTCTATCTTTAGGGTTCATTACAACTTACAATAGCAATGAAAACAAGGAAGGAATAATGAACGAAAGCTACAGACATAAAGAATTATTAACACTGTTAGGCGAACGGAAAGTCCTTTCAACTCCTGATATTATGCAGTTGCTAAATATTTCGCCTGCCACCGCACGTCGAGACATCAGTAAATTAAATGAGCAAGGCAAATTAAAAAAAGTACGAAATGGGGCGGAAGCCATTTTTTCGCCATCAAATAAAGAACTTAAAAAAACCAACAATGCGGAAGAAAAGCAACGTATTGCCGAAGCCGCTGGGCGTTTATGTAAAGATGGGGAAAGTTTAATCCTAACTTGCGGCTCTACAATGGAAATGCTCGGCAATGTGCTGTGTGGGCAAAAATTGCAAATTATTACCAATTATTTACCGCTTGCAAATCAGCTGATTGAAGGCTCTCACGATGATGTAGTGATTATGGGTGGGCAATATAATAAAAATAAAAAAGTAATGCTCTCACTCAACACACAAAATGAACTCAGCTATGCCGCAACTACAATGTTTACCAGCGGTAAAGGGCTAACCACCGAAGGTTTATTTAAAACCGATATGATCATTGCCAACGCTGAACAACAAATGGCAAAGCACGCTGAACGCTATGTTGTGTTACTCGATAGTACCAAACTGGGCAAAAAAGTCGGTATGTTATTTAAAGAATTCAATAAAATTGATTTATTGATTACAGGCAAAGAAGCTGATCCAACCATTATTCAGGAATTGAAAGCGAAAGGATTAGAGATTATTCTAGCCTAGCACAACAAGCGGTTTAATTTTATTAAAAATTTACAAAACCTTTCCAAGGAAAACTTATGAGAAAACACAAACTCGGTATCTATGAAAAAGCCTTGCCTAAGAATATCTCTTGGCAAGATAGACTTTCCATCGCCAAAGCCTGCGGTTTTGACTTTGTTGAAATCTCTATTGATGAAACAGACGAACGCTTAGCTCGTTTAGATTGGAGCAAAAAAGAGCGTGCGAAATTAGTTAAAACCATCATCAATACTGGTGTAACTATTCCATCAATGTGCTTATCAGGGCATCGCCGTTTCCCATTCGGTTCTCGTGATGAAGCTACTCGCCAAAAAGCCTATGAAATTATGGAAAAAGCAATTCAGTTAGCGGTGGATCTCGGTATTCGCACCATTCAGTTAGCAGGCTATGACGTTTATTATGAAGAGCAGGACGAAGGCACAATCCAACGCTTCCAAGAAGGCTTAGAATGGGCTGTAGAACTTGCAGCAAGCAACCAAGTAACCATTGCGGTGGAGATTATGGATACCAAGTTTATGAGTTCTATCTCTCGTTGGAAAAAATGGGATGATATTATCAAATCCCCTTGGTTTACCGTTTATCCTGATTTAGGCAATCTTTCTGCGTGGAATGATAACGTAGCGGAAGAACTTAAATTAGGAATGGATAAGATCTCAGCAATCCACTTAAAAGATACTTATAAAGTAACAGAAACCTGCAAAGGGCAATTCCGTGATGTGCCATTTGGTGATGGCTGTGTAGATTTTGCTGCTTGCTTTAAAACGCTGGCTGAATTAAATTATCGTGGTGCATTTTTAATCGAAATGTGGACAGAAAAAGCAGAAGAGCCAATTGCGGAGATTATTAACGCTCGCCGTTGGATTGAACAAAAAATGAAAGAAGGAGGCTTCACGCTATGACTCAATTAGCTGAATTAACACCAGCATTACAAGCATTAAGAGAACGTGTTTTAAAAGCGAATTTGGAATTACCAAAACACGGTTTAGTCACTTTCACTTGGGGTAATGTAAGTGAAATCGACCGTGAAACAGGCATTGTTGCCATCAAACCATCAGGCGTGGACTATGATGAAATGACGGTGGAAGATATTGTACTGGTTGATTTACAAGGCAACCGTGTATATGGTGATAAAAAGCCATCTTCTGATACTGAAACTCACTTAGAGCTTTATCGTGAATTTAAAGATATTGGCGGCGTGGTGCATACGCATTCACGCAATGCGGTGGGCTGGGCTCAAGCAGGTAAAGATATTTTAGCACTCGGCACAACACAAGGCGATTATTTCTATGGTGCTATTCCTTGCACGCGTAAAATGACTCCTGAAGAAATTGCGGGTGGATATGAGTTAGAAACAGGGCGTGTAATTGTAGAAACTTTCCGCACTCGTGGCATTGAGCCGATGTCTATTCCGGGCGTGTTAGTCCATTCGCATGGTCCATTCTCTTGGGGTAAAAACGGACACGATGCGGTACATAATTCAGTAGTAATGGAAGAAGTTGCCTATATGAATTTTATCAGCCATCAAATTCGTCCTGATATTCAGCCAATGCAACAAGAGTTGTTAGATAAGCACTATCTGCGTAAACACGGTAAAAACGCTTACTACGGGCAATAATTCAAACTAAAAAGTCAGCACAGCAATGTGCTGACTTTTTATAACTAATTTCTATAAAAAAGTATTTCTAATTCTTTCCCTTTTTATTTTACATCTCGCACAATAGCCATCATTATCCCAAAAATGTTTATGCGATATGAACTGGACTTATATTTATAACAGTATTCCCAAATTTTTAGATGCAGCTTGGCTTACCTTGCAACTCTCCTTTTGGGGAATTTCTCTTTCTCTCTTTTTCGGGTTGATTATTGCCGTTATTACCACTTACAAAATAAGACCGCTTGATAGTATTGCAAAAGGTTATATAGAGCTTTCGCGTAACACGCCTTTGCTTATTCAACTCTTTTTTCTTTACTACGGCTTACCGAAAATCGGGATTAAGTGGGACGGTTTCACCTGTGGTGTGATTGCGTTAGTTTTTCTAGGTTCTAGCTATATGGCAGAAAGCCTACGAGCAGGTTTACAAGCTATTCCGAAAGGGCAGATGGAAGCGGCAAAATCCATCGGCTTAAAGCCCTACCAAATCTTCCGATATATGATTTTCCCACAAGGTTTCAATTCCTGCCGTTGGGGCAAATATACTCTTTTTAATTAAAGAAACCTCTGTTATTAGTGCTATTGCCGTAGCAGAGCTATTATTCGTCACTAAAGATATTATCGGAATGGATTACAAAACTAACGAAGCGTTATTTATGCTATTCATTGCTTATTTAATTATTTTGCTACCAATATCGCTTTTAGTCCGTCATTTTGAAAACAGAGTAAGGAAGGCAAAATATGGGGTTTGATTGGTTATGGGAAGGGCAAAATACCGCTCGATTGGCTCAAGGGCTATGGCTCACGGCTAAAATCTCTTTTATATCCGTTGCACTATCGCTCATTTTCGGCACATTATTTGGCTTGATTATGCGTTCAAATAGCCTGATTGTACGCGGATTTGCTCGTTTTTACCTCGAAACAATACGCATTGTGCCAATCTTAGTTTGGCTCTTTATGCTTTATTTTGGACTATCAACTTGGTTAGATATTCACATTAGCTGTGTTTGGGTTTGTATCTGGGTATTTACCTTATGGGGAACAGCTGAAATGGGCGATTTAGTACGAGGGGCTTTAGCTTCAATCGAAAAACACCAAATCGAATCCGCCAAAGTAATCGGCTTAACTCGTATGCAGATTTTCCGCTACATTGAGTTACCGCAAGGCACTCGCCGACTACTGCCAAGTGCGATTAATCTCTTTACTCGAATGATTAAAACCAGCTCACTCGCTGCACTCATTGGGGTGATTGAAGTGGTAAAAGTAGGGCAACAGATTATTGAAAACTCACTACTAACCAGCCCGAATGCTTCTTTTTTTGTCTATGGGCTCATTTTCGTGCTTTATTTCTTAATTTGCTACCCACTTTCATTATTGGCGAATAAATTAGAACATAGGTGGGAGAGTTAATTACTGTGCAATATTTAGTTTAACGTCAAGCCCTTTAAGAGCATCTTGCACATTTTCAAACAAGCCGTTATCGCAAATAATTTGATCAAATACGGTTAAAGGGCAAACAAAAAAAGTAGCCACTTTGCCGTATTTTGATGAATCAGTTACTAAAATATTTTCTTTTGATGATTGTAATATCGCCTTTTTTACAGGAATTTTATTTTCATTTGGCGTTGTTAAACCTTTCAAGCTCCAAGATGAAGTTGAAATAAAGGCAATATCAATAGAAAGGTTTTTAAGAAACTCCGCGGCAAGAGAGCCTGTTGTTGAAAAATTTTCTTTACAAACACTCCCACCTATATGGATTAAATCACATTTTCCTGCATTACTAAGATAATGAGCGATTACAAAGTCATTTGTAATAACCAGTAGATCTTTTCTCTCTGCAATTTGATGAGCAATTTCTAAGGTTGTTGTTCCTGCATCAAGATACACCGTAGTATGGTTTGAAATCAACTTTGCTGCTAAAGTACCAATGGCGGATTTTTCATCGTGAAATAAACTTGATTTATCAATATGTGGTAACTCAGCCGCTAATCGCTCAACAGATTGAGCCCCACCTGAAACCAATGAAATTCTGCCTTCATCTTCAAGTTTTTGAATATCACGGCGGATAGTCATATGCGACACATTTAACTTATCTGCCAAAAATTGAATGCTAGCCACCCCATTATTATTAATAAATTGCAATATCTTTTGTTGTCGTTCGATAGGAATCATTTTTTCGCCTAATTTTAGTTGTTGTAACAAATTATATCAGATTTAGCCCCCAAACCTAAAATAACAAAATTTAACATTAATTGTTAATATTTGTGATCTTTGTCACAGATTTTATCTTTTTGATTGGTTAATATACGCCCATCAAGTTCATTAATTTATTTGAGGGAATAAACAATGAGTCAAAAATATAGCGTTGCCGTTGTCGGCTTAGGTGCAATGGGTATGGGTGCTGCAAAATCTTGTATCGCAGCAGGTTTAGATACCTACGGTGTAGATTTAAATCCAACTTACTTAGAAACCTTAAAAGCAGCCGGTGCAAAAGATGTTGGCAATAGTGCGGTTGAGTTTGCAGCTGATTTAGACGCAGTACTGTTATTAGTTGTGAATGCCAACCAAGTGAACGCTGTGCTATTCGGCGAGAACGGTTTAGCACAACATTTGAAAAAGGGTACTGTAGTAATGGTTTCATCTACCATTTCTGCACAAGATGCGAAAGGTATTTCACAGAAATTAACAGATCTTGGCTTAATTATGTTAGATGCCCCTGTTTCAGGTGGTGCAGCTAAGGCAGCACAAGGTGAAATGACCGTAATGGCATCAGGCTCAAGTGAAGCGTTTGAGAAACTAAAACCTGTTTTAGATGCTGTTGCAGGAAAAGTTTATAACATCGGCGAAGAGATCGGCTTAGGTGCAACGGTGAAAATTATCCACCAATTATTAGCTGGTGTGCATATTGCCGCAGGTGCAGAAGCGATGGCATTAGCCGCTCGTGCCGGCATTCCATTAGATCTGATGTACGATGTGGTAACTAATGCAGCAGGTAACTCTTGGATGTTTGAAAACCGTATGAAACACGTTGTTGATGGCGACTACACCCCGCTTTCAATGGTAGATATTTTCGTCAAAGATTTAGGCTTAGTGAATGACACAGCGAAATCATTACGCTTCCCACTTCATTTAGCAAGCACAGCGTACTCAATGTTTACTGAAGCAAGCAATGCAGGTTACGGCAAAGAAGATGACAGTGCGGTCATCAAAATTTTCAGCGGTATTGAGCTACCGAAAAAAGGAGGCAACTAATGCTAGGCATTATTGCAGACGATTTTACTGGTGCGAGCGATATTGCCAGCTTCTTAGTAGAAAATGGCTTACGCACCGTACAGATGAACGGTGTACCAAAAGCGGCATTAAACGGCGAAGTTGATGCGATTGTAATTAGCTTGAAATCTCGCTCAAACCCGGTTGATGAGGCGATTGCACAATCTTTATCTGCCCTTGAATGGTTAAAACAAAACGGCTGCACACAATTCTATTTCAAATACTGCTCAACTTTTGACAGTACCGAAAAAGGCAATATCGGCCCAGTTACCGATGCGTTAATGTCAGCATTAGAAACTGATTTCACCGTAGTAACGCCAGCCTTGCCTATCAATGGTCGTACGATCTTTAACGGCTACTTATTCGTTGGTGATGTGCTGTTAAGTGAATCAGGTATGCGTAACCATCCAATTACCCCAATGAAAGATGCCAACTTAGTGCGTTTAATGGACGCTCAATCTCAAGGTAAAACAGGTTTAGTCGCCTATGCTGATGTGATTCAAGGGGCAGAACGTGTGAAAGCTCGCTTTGCAGAATTAAAAGCACAGGGTTACAAATATGCCGTTGTTGATGCCGCAGACAATTCACAACTTGCGGTACTTGCTGAAGCGGTTGCTGACTTCAAATTAGTTACAGGTGGCTCAGGTTTAGGAGCTTATATGGCGGCTTACCGCTCAGGCGGCAAGAAAGGAACTCAAGCATTTGTACCAAGCAAAGGTAAAACCGTTGTGCTTTCAGGTTCTTGCTCAGTAATGACGAATAGCCAAGTAAATGCTTATAAGCAACAAGCTCCAAGCTATTTCTTAGAGGCAGAAAAAGCGATTAACAATCCGAACTATGTAGAAGAAATCTACCAATGGGTGCTTGAGAATTTAGATGGCGAACTAGCTCCTCTGGTTTATGCAACTGTTCCGCCAGAACAACTTAAAGAGATCCAAAACCAATTCGGCGGCGATAAAGCCAGCCACGCCATTGAGAATACCTTTGCCAAACTAGCAGAAAAGCTACAAGCAGCAGGTGTAACTAACTTTATTACCGCTGGTGGCGAAACCTCAAGCATTGTGGTTCAACAGCTCGGATTTAGTGGTTTCCACATCGGTAAACAAATTGCACCGGGTGTGCCGTGGTTACAAGCGGTTGAAAAACCAATTTTTCTTGCATTGAAATCAGGGAATTTCGGAAAAGAAGATTTCTTCTCTTATGCACAAGGAATGTACCAATGACCGAACAAGAACAAAAAATTGAAATGGTAAACCTCGCTCGCTCTTTATTTGAGCGAGGATATACCGTAGGCGGAGCGGGCAACCTTTCCGTTCGTTTAGATGAAAATCGTATTTTAGTTACGCCAACAGGCTCATCACTTGGGCGACTACAGGCGGATCGCCTTTCAGTCCTTGATATGGAAGGAAATGTTCTTGAAGGCGATAAACCTTCTAAAGAATCGATTTTCCATTTGGCGATGTACCAAAAAAATCCACATTGCAAAGCAATCGTACATCTTCACTCTACTTATTTAACTGCACTTTCGTGCTTGGAAAATCTAGATACTGACAACGCAATGAAAGCCTTCACTCCATACTATGTAATGCGTGTGGGTAAACTGCCCGTCATTCCTTACTACCGCCCAGGCGATAGCAATATTGCCCGTGAGTTAGGCGAAAGAGCCTTAGATGGCAAAGCGTTTTTACTGGCAAATCACGGTGTTGTGGTAACTGGTTCAGATCTAGTTGATGCGGTGGATAACACTGAAGAGCTGGAAGAAACCGCCAAACTTCATTTTATTCTACAAGGCCAGAAAGTCCGTTATCTCACTGATGATGAAGTGAACGACCTGAAAAACAGAGGAAAATAAAATGCCTACATTTGCAGCAAATCTCACAATGATGTTTAACGAAGTGCCGTTTTTAGATCGTTTTGAAGCGGCAGCAAAGGCTGGTTTTAAGTATGTTGAATACCTATGGCCTTATGACTACCCAGCAGAGGAACTTAAAGCCAGACTAGAGAAGTACGGCTTAAAACAAGTGCTATTTAACACCGCAGCAGGCGATGTTTCAAACGGCGAATGGGGTGTTTCTGCCATTCCAAATAGAGAAGCAGACAGCCATCGTGATATTGATTTAGCGTTGGAATATGCTCTCGCCTTAGGTTGTGAGAATGTTCACGTTATGGCAGCGGTAGTACCACAAGGCGAAGATCGTGAAGCCTATAAACAAACCTTTATCAAAAACGTGCAATATGCCGCTGATAAATTTAAACCACACGGCATTAAGGTATTACTTGAAGCACTTAGCCCGGAAGTGAAACCGAATTATCTGCTTAAAAGCCAGTTTGATACGCTGGAAATTGTAGAAGCGGTAAACCGAGACAATGTGTTTGTACAGCTTGACTACTTCCACGCACAGAATGTGGACGGCAACTTATCTCGCCTAACCGACAAACTCAAGGGTAAATTTGCCCACATTCAAATTGCCTCTGTGCCGGATCGCCACGAACCGGACGAAGGGGAAATCAACTACCAATATATCTTCAACAAACTCGATGAAATCGGGTATGAAGGCTATGTGGGTTGTGAGTATAAACCACGAGCGGAAACCACCTCAGGACTAGGTTGGTTTGAGCAGTATAAATAACCACGATGATTAGCGGATAAATACGTGAATACAACATTTAGAAGGAAACTTTATGTCAAATGAAATGTTAATTTTGATTGGATTAGCAAGCGTAGTTGCTCTTCTGGTCATTATGATTAAAGGTAAAGTACACCCATTCTTAGCATTGGGATTAGTAAGTATCGCAGTTGCCTTAACTGCAGGTATTCCAATGAATAAAGTAATCCCAACCTTGATTTCAGGGATGGGGAGTACTCTAGGAAGTGTTGCTCTGATCGTTGGTTTAGGAGCAATGTTAGGGAAAATTATCGAAAAATCTCACGGTGCGGACGTATTAGCAAATTGGTTGTTACAGCGTTTTGGTGAGAAAAATGCTCCCTTTGCATTGGGTATGACTGGCTTTATCTTCGGGATACCGGTTTTCGTTGATGTTGGTTTTATCGTATTGATCCCGATTATTTTTAGTGTGGCGAGACGTTTAGGTGGAAATATTTTGGTTTACTCACTACCTATCGGGCTTTCTATGTTATTGGTTCACGTTTTGCTTCCGCCTCACCCGGGAATTGTGGCGGGTGCACAGAACTTAAACGCTGATATTGGCTTTGTATTGGGAATTGGTTTAGTTGCAGCACTGCCGGCATATTTAATCGGTCAGAAGTTTATTCTATTCTTTACGAAAAATTACTTTGTAAAAGTAGTGACTTCAACCGATCTTTTACAGCACCAAAAAGATTTGATTAAAGAGAAAGGGATTGAATTACCTTCTTTCGGTAAAGTATTGGCAATGATTTCTTTCCCTTTGATCCTGATTATGTTAGGTACGGTAACGGCAACAACCTTGCCGAAAGAACATATCGTGCGTGAAGTGTTCAGTATGGTAGGAAGCTCTCCGTTTGCCTTATTTGTGGCTGTTTGTCTTTCTGCTTATGTACTAGGCTTTAGATACGGTTGGACTAAGCATAAATTAGAAGAAGTGCTGGATTCTGCGTTAGCACCGATTGCCGGGATTATTTTAATCACTGGTGCCGGCGGTATGTTCGGTAAAGTGTTAGATGCCAGTGGCGTAGGTAAAGCATTGGCAGATGTATTAGCCAACACAGGTTTACCATTACTGGTTCTGGCTTTCATTCTGTCTGCTTTACTGCGTGCCGCACAAGGCTCGGCAACAGTTGCAACCATTACTACTACAACGATTTTAGCTCCGGCAGCCGCAGCAGCGGGGTACACTGAATTACAGCTTGCATTGCTCACTTGTGCTATCGGAGCTGGTTCAATGACCTTATCCCACGTTAATGATTCACTCTTCTGGGTATGGACGAAGTTCTTCAATGTTCCCGTATCGGTAGGCTTAAGAACTTGGACGTTTTTAACCACTATTTTCGGTGTAATCGCCTTTGCTGTTGTTGGCATTATTTGGATGTTATTCGTTTAATATCACTCTGTTACTGCTTAAAATCCGCCTCTTATGAGGTGGATTTTTTTAGGAGAAACCTATGCTGAAAAAATCGCTTTTATGTATGCTATTAATCTCTTCCGTCCTTTATGCGGAGGATAGAGTTCAAGAAAATCAATTAACTAATATCACGCTGCTTGCCGAAATCACCGCTCAAGGTCAAAAAATTAACGGCGTGGCATTGGAATATCCTGATAATGTATTATCGGGCAGCGATCTTCGCCAACTGTATCAGGTCAAAACGGCATTAGATAGTGCGGAGAAAGAAAACCGTTCGGTACTCAAAGCCTATGTCAATAATGAGCCAAAAGTGACCGCACTTCCGCAAGCCGGTAAATTTGTAATTATTGAATTGGATACGGCAGATAAAAATGCGGCAACTTATAGCGTAAAAGATGCCAATAAAGCACCGATGAAGTTTAAATCCAAAGATGAAAACGGCAACATTATAGCAACCGAGAAAGTACAAGCGGTCAAAATTCCTGAATTTTTTGCAAATCGCCTAAGCTATTCGGTGGAACAAAAAGGCTTGCTTAAATTAACCAACGGTACAACTTTAGGCAAGACTGAATGGACACAAACCGCTGAACCCGACAAAATCAAAACCCCTTATCTCGATGGTTTTGTCGCAAAACAAGTGAGCTTAGACAAACCTGAAAATAAGCTGAACTACCGCTTCTATTCGCCTTTGCAAAAAAATGGCGAAAAATATCCGCTTGTCATTTTCCTACACGGTTCGGGGCAGGTGGGTTCAGATAATCTAGCTCATTTAATTTCAAGCAAAGGGGCGATTGCCACATTACCTTACGAACCAAGTTTTGTGCTGGCACCGCAATACGACCAAGTCTTCGACCCATTTGATAATGCTGCCAAAGGGCAAAAAGGCGGTATTCACTGGCAAACGGAAAATCGTATCAATCTCGTGTTAAAAATGATTGATGAAACCATCAAAGCCAACCCACAAATTGATATCAACCGCATCTATGTGAATGGCTTATCTCGAGGAGCAGAAGGCGGATTAAATCTGTTGCTGGCTCGCCCGAATTTCTTTGCAGGAGCATTGTTAATGAGCGGTCGTGAAGCCTACACCAATGAATGGGTGGACGGCAACGCAACTAAAGAAAATTTAGCGGCAATTAAAGATTTACCGATTTGGTTCTTCCACAGCAAAGAAGACAAAGTCTCGCCTGTAAAAGGCTCTCGCATCAACTACCAAATTCTACACGAGCAGCTTAATGCCCCAAATGTGAAATACACCGAATTTAGCTTTGAACAAGCTGGCGACAACGGCATTGTTAATAACAACCCTCACAACACTTGGGACGCTGTGTATAACAGCCCTGAAGTGATTGAGTGGTTACTTCAACAAAAACGCCCATAGAGGACTTTATTATGACGTATCAATATCTTTCTTATCCATTAGATGTGAATGACCCTGGTTTTCCCGGCGAGCCGACATTGAGCTTAGAAACTTGTACGAGTACTGATAAAGGTGATGTGTATAACAGCTCTAAAATTCATCTGTTTAACCATTTTGGATCGCACTTTGATGCACCTCGCCATTTTAATCCGAATGGTGTAACGATTACCGAGCTACCACTTTCACAATTTATCTATGAAAAACCCTTGTTACTAGATATTCCGAAACAATCAGGGCAGATGATAGAACCTGAGGATCTACAACCACATTTAGCCGCTATTCAACAAGCTGATTTGTTATTGATCCGTACAGGTTTTGAACAGTTACGCAAGGAAAACCCAAGCGAATATGCTCATAACGGTGGAGCGGTAAGCATTCAGTGTGCTGAATTTTTGATTAAAAATGTCTCGAACTTAAAAGCAATTGGTTTTGATTTTATCTCTCTAGCTTCCCCTGCACACCCTGATCACGGAGTAAAAGCCCATCAAGTTATGCTTGGAATGTATAGCTCGAATTTTATCTGCATTATTGAGGATTTAATGTTATCGGAAGTAAACGCAGAGAAACTCAAAAAAGTGTTTGCTTTACCTTTACGAGTAAAAGGCGTTGATAGCTCGCAAGTTACAGTCTTGGCAGAAATCCAATAGGAAAAAAGATGAAAACAAGTAAATTTAGCTTAGTGTTAGCCATTATTTTCTTAGCATTGAGTTTTATCAGTAGTTATATTGGCTCATTGATTGAGCGGGATTTCGGCAGAATTGATGTTTCAACCGTGAGCTTTATGACGGAGCAGAATCAACCGATGATAGCCAAACTCTATCGTCCGATCTCTGCAACTGAAAACTCGCCTAAACCTGCCCTCTTGGCATTGCACGGTTATCAAAGCGATAAAGAAGCCACCAATACTTTTGGTGCATTAGAACTGGCAAAGCGAGGTTTTGTAGTATTAGCCATTGACCACTTTGGTCACGGCTACTCAACAAAATTACCAGCCTCGAATAAAACGATCAGCGGTGCAAATAATGGCTATCAATATTTAAAAACGCTTCCTTTCGTTGATAAGGAAAAACTGGGGATCTTTGGGCATTCCACAGGGGCATTAAATGCGATCCGAGTAGCAAAACTAAACCCTGATCACAAAGCAGTAAATGGTTTAAGTAGCAATGGTGGCGATAAAGAGTTAAACAACTACTTATTAACACAGGGGTTATATGAAGAAATTGGAATTTATCGGGAAAAAACGTTCCCAGTAAAAGATCTTGTAAATAATGAAGCAAGATTGACCGCTTTCTCATTGCCTAGTGGTGAAAACTTGAAATGGGATCATACTTACGGTAACTTCAATGCTGGTTCAGCACGCCGAGCAGCCTTAGTTGATGGCACGCATTTAGGTGTAATGATCGCGGAACACAGTAATAAAGAAGCAATTCTTTGGTTTAACCAAGCTCTCCAAAATGGCGAAAAAGGAGAAGGCTGGATTGAGCCTGAGCAACAAACCTATTGGTATAAAGAGTTTAGTGGCCTATTTGCCCTATTTTTTGCTGTTATTTCTGCATTGTTTTTAGCAAATCATTTACTAAAAGCCCCTTATTTTGCTGCGGCAACACAAACCGTTACTACCAAGATGGCAATCACACCAAGCCGTTGGCGGTTATTTGCAGTAATTAATATTGCAGTTACTATCGTACTTTATCCTTTATTAACCCAATGGGGTGGAGCGAATGAACCCATTGCTGCAAAATTGAGCTTTATGCCTTTAGAGATGGGGAATGGAATTATCACTTGGCTGTCGGTTAGTGCTGTGATTAACTTCCTGTTTTTCTTCCTTTGGAAAAAAACAAGCACGATTTCATTAGCAGAATTTGGCGTATTAAGCTACTTTAGTACAAGTAAAGTTATCGGACGCAATTTAATGCTAAGTATAGTGTTAGTTATTTGGCTCTATGCTATCGCCTTTATTGCTCATTCAATTTGGGGGACGGAATTACGCTTCTTATGGCCGTTACTAAAACCATTAACGATAGAACGCTTTGAACTATTTTTCATTTATTGGATACCAATTTTGCTCTTCTTCCTCAGTTTTAATGGTTTAATTGTATCTGTACAAATGAAACAGCCATTATCAAGCAGTTTTTCCTCAACCCTCTTGAGTTGGTCATTCAAAACCATCTTATTTGCTGCAGGTGGATTAGTCATTTTATGGTTATTCCATTTTGTACCGAACTTTATGCAAATAGGGCCGGGTTTTGACATACTCGGATTGCCTCAATTTGGTGGTCGATGGATGATGATGTTAGCAGTTATTATTCCACAGTTTGTGGTATTTACGATTATCAACCACTGGTGTTACCTTAAAACTGGCTATATCTACTTAGGGGTGTTTTTTACCTCAATGTTGATGGCTTGGATTATGGTTGGTGGGCAAGTAATCGGACGGTTTTTAGCCTAATTTACTAAATATATACCAAGAGCTAATCTTATGATGATTAGCTCTTTTTTAATCTTCTTATTAAAAACATTCCTTATAATCAAAATTTATACAAAATAGCTTCTTATGATTCCCTTTCTTAATTATTTTTCTGCAAAATGCTTTCATAAATAACTTAAGGTTACGCATATATGCCTTTACTTTCTATTCAAAACTTGCATAAAAAATATGGCGAGACTGTCGCAATTAATAATCTGAGTTTAGATTTGCATAAAGGCGAAGTTGTTGTGCTGCTTGGGCCTTCTGGCTGTGGTAAGAGTACCTTGCTTCGCTGTATTAATGGCTTGGAAGATAAACAAGGAGGTACAATTTCAATGCAAGATGTTGGCGAATTTGGCAAAGATTTGAGTTGGGAGCAATCTCGGCAAAAAGTGGGAATGGTATTCCAAAGCTATGAATTATTCGCCCATTTAAACGTTATCGAAAATATTTTACTTGGTCCTTTAAAGGCTCAAAAACGCAGTCGGGAGGAAGTGGAAGCTCAGGCAGATTTACTCTTAAAACGAGTTGGTTTATTTGATAGAAAAACGGCTTTTCCGAGAGAACTTTCTGGCGGGCAGAAACAACGCATCGCCATCGTTCGAGCGTTGTGTATGAACCCTGAAGTTATTTTGTTAGATGAAATTAAGGCAGCACTCGATCCTGAAATGGTACGAGAAGTGTTAGATGTGGTACTTGAGTTGGCAGATGAGGGAATGTCAATGCTCATTGTTACTCACGAGATGGGCTTTGCAGAGAAGGTTGCCGATCGCATTGTATTTATTGATAAAGGCGAAATTATTGAGCAATCTCCGCCGCACGAGTTTTTTAAAGCACCAAAAACCGAGCGAGCAAGACAGTTCTTACACGGTTTAGATTATTAACATTATTTGAGGAATTACTATGAAACGTTCAACATTCTTAAAAAACCTTAATCGCAACCACCCTTGCGGCTTTTACATTAACCGCTTGTGATAACAGCGGCTCTACTCAAACCACTCAAGCGAAAGATAGCGTTGCTCAAATTAAAGAAAAAGGGGTTATCCGCATTGGAGTATTTAGCGATAAACCACCATTTGGTTACATTGATGCTAATGGTAAAAATCAAGGTTTTGATGTGGAAATTGCAAAAGAAATCGCCAATGACTTACTCGGTAGTCCTGACAAAGTGGAATTCGTACTTACAGAAGCAGCAAACCGTGTGGAATACTTAAAATCAAATAAAGTAGATTTAGTCTTAGCCAACTATACTAAAACGCCTGAGCGTGCAGAAGTAGTGGATTTTGCTGAACCTTATATGAACGTAGCATTAGGTGTGGTTTCGCCGAAAAATGCCCCAATTACAGATGTAAAACAACTCGAAGGCAAAACCTTATTAGTGAATAAAGGCACAACGGCTGATGCCTATTTCAGCAAAAATCACCCTGAAATTCAGTTATTAAAATTCGACCACAATACTGAAACCTTTAATGCGTTAAAAGATGGACGTGGCGTTGCACTTGCACACGACAACGCATTAGTGTGGGCTTGGGCAAAAGAGAACGCAGATTTTGATGTGGCGATTGGCAATATCGGGCCATCTGAACAAATTGCTCCAGCAGTACAAAAAGGCAACAAAGCATTGCTTGATTTTGTGAACAAAGAGATTAGCGAATTTAAAGCGAACGGCAAATTAAAAGCAGCTTATGAAAAAACCTTAGTGCCTGTTTATGGCGAGAAAGAAGGGCTTTTAGCGAAATAAGTAAGTGAACGGATTGCTTACCTTGCGGTTGAGAAATATTAATTTGCAAAAAATTCTACTGTTTTGACCGCTTGTTTCTTCAAGGAAGAAAAAACCTTATTCAGAAATGAATAAGGTTTTTCTTTTATGGTTACTCTACCGTTACCGCTTTTGCAAGGTTACGAGGTTGATCCACGTCTGTTCCTTTAATTAATGCGATGTGGTATGAAAGTAGTTGTAATGGCACGGTGTAGAAAATTGGTGCTGTTACTTCATCTATTTTCGGCATTACGATGGTTTTGAAGCCTTCTGCTTCTTCAAAACCTGCATCGTGATCGGCAAATACATATAACTGACCGCCTCTTGCTCGCACTTCTTCAATGTTAGATTTTACTTTTTCTAACAAATCGTTTTCTGGTGCAACCACCACAACCGGCATATCGCTATCAATTAACGCTAACGGACCGTGTTTTAATTCGCCTGCTGCGTAAGCCTCTGCGTGAATGTATGAAATCTCTTTTAATTTTAACGCAGATTCCATCGCAATCGGGTAGTATTCACCACGACCTAAGAATAATGTGTGGTGTTTATCCGCAAAGTCTTCTGATAATTTCTCGATTTGTTTATCGAACACTAACGCACTTTCAATTTGAGCTGGCAAGCGTTGTAAAGATTGAACAATGTGATGCTCTTGTTCTTCACTCATACGGTTTTGTAAACGACCAATCGCTACGTTTAATAATAATAAGCAAGTTAATTGTGTTGTAAATGCTTTTGTTGAAGCTACACCAATTTCCACACCAGCTTTAGTTAAGAACGCAAAATCAGATTCACGCACTAATGATGAGCTTGCAACGTTACACACCGTCATCGCTGCCATATAACCAGACTCTTTCGCTAAACGAAGTGCCGCTAAGGTATCTGCTGTTTCACCTGATTGAGAAAGTGTGATTAATAAGCTGTTCGGGCGTGTTACAAATTTACGGTAACGGAATTCAGACGCGATTTCCACATCACAGCTTACGCCTGCGAGTGATTCAAACCAGTAACGAGCGACCATACCTGCGTTGTAAGATGTACCACAAGCCACAATTTGAACGTGTTCTACTTTTGATAAAATCTCTGCTGCATTTGGTGCAATCGCAGATACATCAACTTTACCGTCTTTAATACGACCATCTAAGGTGTTCATAATCGCAACTGGTTGTTCAAAAATCTCTTTTTGCATATAGTGGCGATATTGACCTTTATCCGCAGCATCGGCTTCAAAGTTACCTTCGTGAATTTCACGTTCTACTTTATTGCCTTGACGGTCGTAAATCTCAACAGAACGGCGGGTAATCTCTGCTACATCGCCTTCTTCTAAATAAGCAAAACGGCGGGTTACGCTTAATAATGCTAACGGATCTGAGGCTAAGAAGTTTTCACCTACACCATAGCCAATCACAAGTGGGCTGCCTGAACGAGCAACGATTAAATGTTCCGGCTCTTCTTCGTTTAATACTACTGTGCCGTATGCACCACGAAGTTGTACTACGGTTTTTTGTACCGCTTCTAATAATGATGAAGCCGAACGCAATTCCCACTCAACTAAGTGTGCGATAACTTCTGTATCGGTTTGTGATTGGAACATATAGCCACGCTCTTGTAGCACGACTTTTAATTCTTCGTAGTTTTCGATAATACCATTATGTACCACCGCAATTTTACCGCTACGATGTGGGTGAGCATTAGTTTCTGATGGCTCACCGTGTGTTGCCCAACGAGTGTGTGCAATACCAGTACCACCAATTAATGGTTTAGCTTCTAATGCTTCATCTAACGCTTTCACTTTACCTACACGGCGTACGATCTGCATTTTTTTATCGGCTGCGTTTAATACCGCTACGCCTGCTGAGTCGTAGCCTCGATATTCTAAGCGGTGTAAACCATCAACTAATATTT
This sequence comes from Mannheimia sp. E30BD, assembly GCF_041807785.1. Lineage (NCBI taxonomy): Bacteria > Pseudomonadati > Pseudomonadota > Gammaproteobacteria > Pasteurellales > Pasteurellaceae > Mannheimia > Mannheimia sp. E30BD. The sequence continues at coordinate 124,806 of NZ_JBGTYX010000001.1, read as the reverse complement.
CAGCCACATCACGTTGTGCTACTGCACCTACAATTCCACACATAAATTTGCTTTCCTATTTTTTAAGTTAAAAATTCGATTATTTATTTTGCAATGAGGACTTCGACACCCATTTTTTCAATTTTTTCTTTCGTTTCGAAACTTAATTGGTTGTCGGTAATAATTTTGGTGATTTTTGACCATTCCAATTCAATATTAGGCATTTTTCGCCCGATTTTTTGTGATTCAATCAACACTATCACTTCTCGGCTGACTTCTGCCATCACTTGGCTTAACCCGACTAGCTCATTGAAAGTGGTTGTGCCACGTGATAAATCTAAACCATCTGCACCAATAAAGAGCTGGTCAAAATCATATGAACGCAACACTTGTTCAGCCACTTTTCCTTGAAAAGATTCTGAGCGGCTATCCCAAGTACCACCTGTCATTAATACTGTTGGCTCGCACTCCAAAGAGGTTAATTCCGCTGCTAAATTCAGCGAGTTGGTCATCACGACCAAGCCGGTTTGGTTTAAGGCTTTAACTAACGCCCCAGTCGTGCTGCCGCTATCAATGATGATACGGTTATGGTCACGAATACAATCTCGGGCGGCTTGTGCAATCTTCTTCTTTTGAATCGAAAGTTGCTCGGTAAATTCTTCTTCCATCATCTCTGAAGGGATTTTTACCGCCCCACCATATTTTCGCAATAAAAAACCACTTTCTTCTAAAGCGGTTAGGTCTTTACGAATGGTAACTTCTGAAGTTTCAAACAGTGTAGCGAGTTCATCAACACTCACTTCTTGTTGCGATTGTACCATCTGTACAATTAAATGGCGACGTTGTTGTGTGTTACGTTTTGACATTACAATCTTCACTTAAGTTTCGTTTCAAAACTTTTTGCATTATAAAGAAAGAAAATAAAAAGAAAAGCAAGAAATCCATAATTTACAAAATCTATACAAAACAAAACCGCTTGTTCTTTGGCGATACAAGCGGTTCATTTCTGTCAATTTTTTGCAATTATTTGATTTGGCTACCGATTACACCACCAAGTGCCGCACCACCTAAGGTTGCACCCGTTGAATTACCAATTGCTTGTCCAGCAACACCGCCAACTGCTGCACCAATTGCGGTATTACGTTGCGATTTTGTCATATTGTTACAGCCTGATACTGCAACTGCTAAAAGAGCTACTCCGACAACTTTTAACATAGACTTCATATTAATCCCTCATTATTAATCAATTTTAAATTGGTCAATCTCCTTGACCTAATCTATAAGATTTTATTTAGTAGAAAAGGTTCAATAAAAAATGCAATTGCAAAATTCCAAGCAAATTCGACCGCTTGTTTAGCTGAACTGTGAAGCTGCTCACAGAATTTTGCCTTATTTTCTGCTATATTCCGCTTAATTTTCTCCCTAACAGTAAGGAAATCACAATGAAATTGAAAAAATTAGCTTTAACAGTATCTGGTTTACTACTCGGTTCATTATTTGCTCAATCGGCATTGGCGGAAGGTCGTCTGACCGTTTATTGTAGTGCGACGAACGAACTTTGCGAGCAAGAAGTTCAAGCATTTGGTAAGAAATACGATGTGAAAGTATCGTTTGTGCGTAATGGTTCAGGCAGCACATTAGCGAAAATTGAGGCCGAAAAAAATAATCCACAGGCTGATGTGTGGTACGGTGGCACGCTTGATCCTCATTCACAAGCGGCAGAAATGGGCTTACTCCAACAGTATCAATCGCCGAATTTAGAGCAAATTATGGAAAAATTCCGTGATCCTGCCAAATTAAAAGGCAACTATTCTTCTGCGGTGTATATGGGGATTTTAGGCTACGGCGTAAACTTAGATCGCTTGAAAAAATTAGGTATCGAGAAAGTGCCAACAACTTGGGAAGAGTTACTAGACCCTCGCTTAGCAGGCGAAATTCAAATTGCAGATCCGCAAAGTTCAGGTACAGCTTACACAGCAATTGCTACCTTCGTGCAACTTTGGGGCGAAGAAAAAGCCTTTGAATACTTCCGCAAATTACACAAAAACATTTCACAATATACTAAATCAGGCATCACGCCAGCTCGTAACACAGCACGAGGCGAAACCACCATCGGTATCGGCTTCTTACACGACTATGCTATCGAGAAGAAAAACGGGGCTAACATTGAAATAACTGCACCAACTGACGGTACAGGTTATGAATTAGGCGGCGTGAGTATCTTAAAAGGGGCAAGAAACCTTGAAAATGCGAAGCTGTTCGTGGATTGGTCGCTTTCTAAAGAAGCTCAAGAACTCTCTTGGCAGAAAGGAAATGCGTTCCAAGTATTAACCAACACAACGGCAGAAGCCTCGCCTTATGCCCTTAATCCAAAAGACTTAAACTTAATTGACTACGATTTTGAGAAATATGGTTCAAGCGAAGAACGTAAACGCTTGATTGATAAATGGGTTAATGAAGTTAAGTTAGCCAAATAATTCTTCTTTTAGAGGGGGCTTTCCCCTCTTTTTTATCTGTGAGGTATTATGCAGAGTTTTTCTTTTTCCCGACCGCTTGTATGGGTGGTGATCGGTTTACTCGGTTTTCTCTTATTGCCCGCTAAAGCATTAGATTATGGTTTGTTTGACTCAACAAAAGACGAGCTGTTTTCAGCGATGGGCTGGTCAAGTTTAAATATCGCTTGTGCGTGGTTCTTACCGCTTTTTGCATTTTTATTACCAAATCCGACCGCTTGTAAACGCCGAGCCAAGCTCGAATTAGTCGGCTTAGGCTTATTGTTTGCCTTTATTTTCTTATCTGCAATCGTGCTTAAAGTCAGTTTAGGCTATGCGGTTTTACCTTTGATTATTGCTATTACAGGGCTTGCGACCAATAACCTTGCTATTTTTAAAGTAATGCAAGGCGACCGCTTTATTATTGGTTCACTCATTAGTATTATCCTACTGATTTTCTTCTTTATCGTTTACCCAACCATTGCGATTTTCGTCTCAATGTTCTACAACGGCGACGAATTTGTACCAAGCCAAGTGCTCACCATTTTGCAACAGCCTTATGTGGCTCGAGTAGTGGGGAACTCGTTATCAGTTGCGGGAACGGTGGGTGTGCTTTCCACTCTGTTTGGTTTGGCTTTTGCCCTTTACACCACTCGTATTGCGGAACGCTCTGCGTTCATCGGACGAATTTTCTCGATCTTACCAATTGTTACACCGCCATTTGTGGTCGGTTTAGGTGTAACGCTAATGCTTGGGCGTTCGGGCTATGTTACTGAATTTTTAGTGGAACACTTTGGCTTTGCCAGCAACTGGCTCTACGGCTATACAGGGATTGTGATTGCTCACACGCTTGCCCTTACACCAATGTCGTTTATGATTTTAGAAGGAGCGTTGAAATCTATTCACCCATCTGTGGAAGAAGCAGCTTACACCTTACGTTCTAACCGCTATCAAGCCTTCTTTAACATTATTTTCTCATTACTCAAACCTGCTCTGGCTAACTCATTCTTAGTGGTGGCAATTCAATCCCTTGCGGACTTCAGTACGCCATTAGTTTTAGGCGGCAGCTTTGATGTGATTGCAACACAAATCTACTTCTATATTGCAGGTTCACAGCTTGATTATGCTTCTGCAAGTACACTTGGAGCGATCTTACTCGTGTTCTCGCTGGCAATTTTCGTAATCCAATACCTCTGGATCGGCAACCGTTCTTATGTAACTGTATCGGGCAAATCTTATCGTGGCGATGTGCAAGATTTACCAAACGGAATGAAATGGCTAATTATTGCCACTCTGCTGTTCTGGGGAACATTCAACCTTGTGCTTTACGGTAGTATTTTCTACGGTAGCTTCACAGTAAACTGGGGCGTAGATTACACCCTTACACTAGATAACTACATCAAACTGTTCGGACAAGGCTTTAGCGATGGCGGTTTCCCATCACTGATTCAAACCGTGTTATTTGCCGCTGCTGCTGCACCAATTACGGCATTGTTTGGCTTGCTAATTGCTTATGTCACGGTTCGCCGTGATTTCAAAGGCAAGAAAACGCTGGAATTTTTAACCTTACTTTGCTTTGCCGTGCCGGGAACAGTCGCAGGGGTGTCTTACATTCTTGCCTTCAACGATGCCCCGATTTATTTAACTGGCACAGGTATGATTATTATCCTCTCAATGGTAATGCGAAATATGCCTGTGGGTATGCGTGCAGCAATCGCTGGCTTAGGGCAGTTGGATAAATCCCTTGATGAAGCCTCTCTTTCGCTAAAAGCTGGTTCATTTAAAACTATGCTGTTTGTGGTGTTACCGCTTCTCAAGCCAGCCTTACTTTCTGCTCTTGTAACCAGCTTCGTGCGAGCAATGACCACCGTAAGTGCGATTGTGTTCTTAGTCACCGCAGATACACGAGTGGCAACCTCTTACATTCTCAACCGTGTGGAAGATGGCGAATACGGCATTGCGATTGCCTACGGCTCAATTTTAATTGTAGTGATGATGGCGATTATTTTGATTTTCGACTGGATTGTTGGGGATACTCGTATTGCTCGCTCTAAGGCGAAGAAAATGTAAAACACATCTACTCTCCCTTTATAGGTAGATTTGTCAAGTTCTGTATCAATATCCGTAGGGACAGATCCTGTGCCTATTCGCAAACAATATTAATTTACGGGCGGGCACTGGACCCGCCCCTACACACAATCATTATGTATTTAGAGCCTGACAGCCCGCCCTTTATGGAAGAGAGAAAGATATAATATAAAAGGACAAAATATGAATAACGATTTCTTAGTATTAAAAAATGTAACCAAATCTTTCGGCAAAGCTACTGTTATTGATAATCTCAACTTAAGCATTCCTAAAGGAAAAATGATTACCCTGCTTGGCCCTTCAGGCTGTGGAAAAACCACCGTGTTACGCCTTGTGGCAGGTTTGGAAAGCCCAACATCGGGGCAGATTTTTATTGATGGCGAAGATGTTACCCAAAGCTCGATTCAAAATCGGGATATTTGCATTGTGTTCCAGTCTTACGCTCTTTTCCCCCATATGTCGATTGGCGACAACGTTGGTTATGGCTTAAAAATGCAAGGCGTACCCAAAGAAGAACGCTTAAAACGCGTGAAAGAAGCATTAGAATTGGTGGATTTAGCAGGCTTTGAAGACCACTTTGTTGATCAAATTTCAGGCGGACAACAGCAACGTGTGGCACTGGCTCGTGCGTTAATTCTAAAACCAAAGGTGCTTTTATTTGATGAACCGTTAAGTAACTTAGACGCCAACCTTCGCCGCTCAATGCGAGAAAAAATCCGTGAGTTGCAGCAACGTCTTAATATCACCTCGCTTTATGTTACTCACGACCAATCGGAAGCCTTTGCGGTATCCGACCAAGTGATTGTGATGGATAAAGGCATTATCAAACAGCAAGACACGGCGAAAAATCTCTACTTACAGCCAAACTCGCTCTTTCTTGCTAACTTTATGGGAGAATCCACTATTCTGCCAGCGAAGAAGTTTGATGACCAAATCCAAATTGGCAATTTCAGCTTTACGCTTGCTCATTCAGATCGCTTCAATGTACCGAATGGCGACTGTTTAGTCGGCATACGTCCAGAAGCAATTCGCTTACAAGCTAATGGTGAAGAGAACCAACATTGCCAAATCAAGCACGCTGTTTATATGGGAGCTCATTGGGAAATTACGGTAGAGTGGCAAGGCAAAGAAATTATGGTGAATCTCAACCCTGATCAATACAATGAAAACCGAGCTGAGTACTATGTTCACCTAAGCCAAAATGGTATTTTCTTGTTAAATCAAGAATAACCTAAAACACAAGCGGTCTGATTTGCAAAAAAATTTACAAATCAGACCGCTTGCTATTTAAAAAGTATTAATTATTTCTGTTTTTTCAAAAACTCAACAGCTGTATCTGGGAAGTCGGTAAATACGCCTGTTGCTCCCGCTTTATTTAAGAGTGCATCATACATTTGATCTACATTCTCAAAGAATGGAGCTAAAGCATCTTTACGCACTGTGTAAGGATGCAGCTCTAACTTATGTTTAGCTAACTCTTTTACAAGCGGCGTATATTTAATATCACCTACTTTTGAGTTTTTATCGTCAATCAACATATACCAGCCTGGCCCTACACCGTCTGCATATTTTGCGACTTCTGCGATTGCACCTTCTTTGAACATCCAATCGTAGTCGTAGTTAATCCATTTACCGTCTTTATCTTTCTCTTCAGTTTCATTCCAATCGGTATAGGCGATTAATTGCACCAATTTTAAGTCCATACCAAGCTGAGGGAGTAATTCAGTTTTAATGCGTTTTAACTCATTAAAATCGAAAGTTTGTAAATAAACAGGCGATGATTTTTTATCGTAGCCATATTTTTTCAACACTTTTAAAGTTTCTAATGCAATGTCTTTACCTTCTTTATGGTGTAACCAAGGGGCTTTAATTTCTGGATAGATACCGATTGTTTTACCTGTTGATTTTTCTAAGCCCTGAATAAACTCAATTTCTTCTTCAAAAGTATGGATCTTAAAGCTTGATTGCCAAAGCGGGAAACGTTTTGGGTAAACCGCTACTTGTTTGCCATCTTCCATTTTGAAGTTTTCTGTCATCTCAAGTGTGCGAATTTCTTCTAAAGTGAAATCTGCCACATAGTAACGCCCATCTTCACGCTTACGTTCTGGGAATTTTTTCGCAACATCGGTTAAGCCATCTAAGAAGTGGTCGTGAATCACAATGATGTGATTATCTTTCGTCATTGCAAGATCTTGCTCTAAATAGTCCGCCTGTTGCCCAAATGCCAAGGCTTTTGACTCTAATGTATGCTCTGGTAAATAACCACTCGCACCACGGTGAGCAATCACTAATTTATCTGATGCTTGAGCATAAGCACTTAATGTTGCCGCAGAGAGTGTTAACGCTGCAACTAATGTTTTAAATTTCATAGAATCACCTCATTGTTTAAAAATAAAGGAAGAACAATATGTTCTTCCTTTTTGATTTATAAATTAACAATTATTTACCGTAGTGGTCGCCTAGTTTAGCTTTGTGTTTGCCTTCTTCAAGCATTACGATAAACATTAATAATACCGCTAACACGCCACCTGCGATCATCACATAGAAACCGCCGTCCCAGCCGAATTCGTGTGCCGCCCAGCCTACTACCGCAGAAGCAGATACAGTACCACCTAAGTAACCGAATAAGCCTGTGAAGCCTGCTGACGTACCCGCTGCTTTTTTCGGTGCAAGCTCAAGAGCGTGTAAGCCGATCAGCATTACTGGGCCATAAATTAAGAAGCCGATAGTGGTCATTAAGACAAAGTCCATTAATTGATATGGATTCTCATACCACACTTTACCTGCGTATTGAGCTAACTCTGCTTCAGGCGTTGCTGGGTTTAACCATAATGCCACAACTGCTGCGGTGGTTAAGATCATAAACACGAAACCGGTCAAGCCACGTTTACCTTTGAAGATCTTATCTGATACCCACCCACATAGTAGCGTACCTGGAATCGCCGCAAGCTCATAAATGATGTACGCAGAGGCTGTTCCTTTAATATTGAAGTGTTTCACTTCCCCTAAATAAACCGGAGACCATTTCAATACACCATAACGAATTAAGTAAACGAATACGTTAGCGATTGCGATATACCATAATAATTTATTTTTTAACACATAAGTGAATAAAATTTCTTTAGTGGTTAATTCTGTTTCCGATTTTTTCTCATCATAGTCATCTGGGTAGTCGTTACGCCATTTCTCAACTGGCGGTAAACCACAAGATTGTGGAGTATCTTTCATCATAAAGTAGATTGGCACAGCGGCAATCATCGCTGCAATACCTGGGTAGTATAGAGCCTGTTGCCAAATATCTTTTGCTGTTGCTTCAACACCGTGTGTATTGTAGAAAATTGCACCCGCTAAAATCACCATTAAGCCCGGCACCATACCGCCTACGTTATGCGCACAGTTCCAAATCGATACAATAGTTCCACGCTCAGATTTAGACCACCAGTGTACCATTGTACGACCACACGGTGGCCATCCCATACCTTGGAACCAACCGTTTAAGAAGATCATAACGAACATAACGGCAATGCCTGAAGTTGCCCACGGCATTAAGCCCATCATCGTCATACAAAGACCTGATAATAATAAACCGAATGGTAAAAATACTTTCGGATTTGAGCGGTCTGACATCCACGCCATTACAAATTTTGATAAACCATACGCCAAACCAGCACCTGTACCGATAATACCAAGTTCTGCTTTATTATACATACCAGCTTCAATTAAGCCCGGTTGTGCTAGGTCAAAGTTAGCACGCACGAAATAGTAAGCGGCATAGCCGAAGAAAATGCCAGCAAAAACTTGCCAACGCAAGAATTTATATCTTGCATCAACTTTGTCCGCTGGCAACTCCGCTATATGCGGAGCGGGTTTAAATGGACCAAACATTTTTATTCTCCAATATAATTTTAAGTAATACCTATTCTTAGGTCGGTCAATAATATCTGAAAATAGCGAATGACAAAGTTATTTTTTGCAAAAATGTGATTTATTTCACAAAATTTTCACTTTAAATCACTTCAAATTTTCGGAAATACGCATTTTCATCTTACCACCTACTCCGACCTCTTATAAAAAAACACATTATATACAACCAAAATAATCAGTAAATTACGATGCAAATTCAATAATTTTGTGATGTAGATCTGATTTTTAAACAAATCTATTTGAACTCAATTTATTTTCGTTTATGCTAATAAAGGTAATATTAAGTTCAAATTCGAGCAATTAAAGCATCGAACAAAAGGAGCAAAAAATGCAAAGATACGAACAACTCGCTCAAGTGCAACAAACACAAAAATGGGATTTCATTATTATTGGTGGCGGTGCAAGTGGTTTAGGTATTGCTGTAGACACCGCCTCTCGTGGCTATAAAACCTTATTACTAGAAAGCCACGACTTCGCAAAAGGGACATCAAGCCGTAGTACTAAATTAGTACACGGAGGCGTACGTTATTTAGCCAATGGCGATGTGGCATTAGTAAGAGAAGCCCTGCGTGAGCGTGGTCGCTTAGCTAAAAATGCGGCTCACCTCTTTAAAAACCAAAGTTTCATTATTCCAAACTATACCCTTAAAGATTGCTTAATGTACCGTGTAGGTTTAGGAATGTACGATATGCTTTCAGGTAATCTTAGTTTAGGTAAAACGCAAAATATTGATAAAGCTGAAGCAAAAAGACGTTTACCAACATTAAACGACTTAGGCTTGCGTGCAGGTACAGTTTATCAAGATGGACAATTTGATGATGCTCGTTTAGCGGTAAATATGGCTCAAACGGTGGTTGAGCAAGGCGGAACAGTGTTAAACCACGCTAAAGTAACTTCATTACACAAAACACCACAGGGCAAAATTGATGGCGTAACTTTCTACGATGAGCTTAACCAGCAAGAACATACCGTATTCGGCACGGCAGTCATTAACGCAACGGGCGTGTTTATGAATGATATTTTAAGTATGGATCACGGTAGCCCGAAAAAATTCGTGGTGCCGAGTCAAGGCATCCACTTAGTGTTAGATAAATCATTCTTGCCAAGTAATGATGCGTTGATGATTCCAAAAACCTCAGACGGACGTGTATTATTCGCTGTGCCTTGGCACGATGTATTAGTGGTAGGAACGACGGATACCTTAATTGAACACCCATCTTACGAACCAATTCCGCTTGAGCAAGAAGTAAACTTTATTTTAACCACCGCGGCGCAATACCTCACAAGAAAACCAACCCGTGATGATGTGAAAGCTGTATTTGCAGGGCAACGTCCACTTGCTGCCCCGGAAAAAGAAGGGCAAAGTACAAAAGAGGTTTCCCGTAGCCATAAAGTTTTAACCGATCCAACCAGCGGTTTAGTAACGATTACAGGTGGTAAATGGACAACTTATCGCCAAATGGCTGAAGATACGGTAGAAGAAGCATTAAAAGTCCACCCACAATTAGGCAATAAACCTTGTCGAACAGTAGATTTATCTATTCACGGCAATATTCCAGCGGAATTAGTAAATTTACAAGATCATCTCTACGTTTATGGTTCAGAAATTCCAGAACTACGTGGTTTAATGACTGCTTATCCTGAATATGCAGAGAAAATCCACCCAAGATTAGATTACACCGTAGCTGAAGTGATTTGGGCGGTTCGTAATGAGATGGCTCAAACGGTGGAAGATGTATTGGCACGCCGTGTTCGCTTGCTCTTTACCGATGCGAGAGCCGCTATTGACAGTGCGGCAAAAGTCGCCGCCATTATGGCAAAAGAGATGGGTAAAGATGAAATTTGGCAACAACAACAAGTCGCTCAATTCCTTAATGTTGCGAAACACTATTTACTGGTAGATTACCAACCCCAATTCATCGCTTAATGAGCAAAGCCACCTTTAAAAGGTGGCTTTTTTACGATACAAGCGGTCAAAAATAGCAAAAAATTTACTAATTTCAACCGCTTGCAGCTAGCTTGATTATCGTCTATTTTGCTTCTGCTTTAATAGAAATAATGCAAGCAACCCTAATGCAGAATAACCCACTCCTTTGGTTTTCAAGAATTTTTTCAGCATAAACTCTAACACAGCTGTTGTTGCAACGGGAGATGAAATAAGTGATAAACCCGTGTTTCTCGCTTGTTTAAAGGGTTGAATAATATCATTTCTGGTTTTATTCGTTTCCGCTTTAAAACGCATTCTCAGGGCGTTGCCTTTCATAATCAAAAGCTCTTTTTCTGATAGTTTTAAATCTTCCATTTATTACTCCCCACTATTATCCTTAAAATTATCTTTAAAGGTTAATGCATTTTTAAATGCAGCAATATCTAATTTCAGCTCATCTAAGGTACTTTGCATAAAAGTCGTTTGTTTCTTCAATGAAGCTAAAATACCCCAAACAAAGAGTAATACTAATATTAAGCTTATTCCTGAAATAGCAAAAAATACAACCACTCTATATTCAGGTAATAAATAATTATCTAGAGCAAATAATAAGCTCATAAATGAAAATAATAAAAATATAAAGGCTAATAATGCTAAAACTAAAACAGAAACCAATTGATTTTTTTGTTCGTTAATCTCCAGCCTTGCCATTTCACCACGAACTTGTATTATTTCTAATAAAGTAACAAGGCTATTTCTAAATCCAGATTTAATATTATCTAACATACCACATTCCTTGTATTAAACAATAAGCCACACCTAATAGGCGTGGCTTAATTATCTAATTAAAATATTTTAATTAATTTAAAGAAATTATTATCTTCTAGCAACTAAAACACCTAATAATAATCCAACCACACCAGCTACAGTAATTGCTTTATATGGGTTATCGTGTACTAGGGTATCTGTTTGTTTTGCAACTTGTTTAGCACTATCAATAGTATCATCTTTTAAATTAGCAAAACGGTATTTTACATCATCAAACTGTTCAGATAATCTGTGTTTTAGTTTTTTATATTCTTCTGTAGATGAATCTGATGTTTCGTTAAATAATTCTTCTGCATTTTTTAAAATTTCACGAATTTCATTCGTTAATTCTTCACGTTTTGCATCTAAGCTCTTAGCCATAATTACTCTCCTTATATTTAGTGAATATGACATAAAACATAATTCATTTATGCTTCACTTAATAAAATACAGACCCTATACACATATGTCAATCTTTATTTTTCAACTTTATTTAATTTAATTTGGAAATTAAATAAACAACAAGTAATCACAAAAAGCATTGCTTTTTATGCATTGGTCTTGCCAGTGACAACGAAGCTGTGAACAATCTTTGCAAGGATTGTGAATGATATTTTGCAAATTTTTTACCAGATATGACCGCTTGTAAAATCAGTTAATGCTGTTAAATCATTGTCTTCAGAGCCTCTGTCAGCTTTTGATAACGCTGATATTTCGCCTGATATGCTGCATAGTTTTCTGCATTTGGCTCGAATACTTGCATTTCTGCGTTGAGGGCTTGTACTTGGCTAATATCTACCCCAACACCTTGCATTGCCATTAATGCAGCACCTAAGCAGCCTGTTTCTTCCACTTGTGGTACTTCTAGCCTCATTCCTGTTAGATCTGCCAACATTTGCATCCAGACTTTCGATTTCACAGGCCCACCTGTCACTCGTAACACATTCGTTTGTGGGAAGCGAATAAACATACGGTTTAAGTGTGTCATTAAGCTAAACAACACCCCTTCATAAATCGCCTGTAGCAAGTGCATTTGGGTGTGGTAAGACTGCATTCCGTAGAAGCTCGCCTGCATTCCTAAACCTGCATTTGAACCATAGAGGAACGGCACAAACAGTACCGAACTTTGAGCTGGTGGCAATGCCGCAATACCTTCGTTGATCTCTTGGTAGCTTAAATTACTCCACTGCTTCACAAACCACTCTAAATTACCTGCCGAAGTCGGGCTTGCTTCGTGGACAATAAATTTACCTGCCTCCGCATAACGCCCGTAAACAAAGGGGAGTTCTTGGTTCGGATCAAGATAATCCGTAATGCCACTTACCACCGACCAAGTGCCTAACACGACATTGAGTTTGGTTTCATCATCTAAACCTGCACAGCGAGCGGTTGAAACCACATCAAACAAGCCGCCAACAACAGGCGTACCTACAGCTAAACCGGTTAATTTTGCCGCATCCTCAGTAACATAACCTGCTACTTTATTAGGCTCAATCACAGGCGGTAACTTTTCCAATACATCAGGCATACCGAGCAAATCCGCTAAATCTTGATCGTACTCTCCCTTCGCCATATTGTAGAGATTGCTTTCGGAGATATTCGTTTCTTCACAATACAGCTCTCCAGTTAAGCAAAAACGTAGATAATCGTGCGACATCAACACTGCTCCGATTTGTGCATAACGCTCAGGCTCATTTTGCTGTACCCATTTCAAAATCGAAACAGGGTGACCTGTCCAAAGTGTTTGACGAGTAATCGGGTAAAGTTTTTGCGGAATACCCTCTGCTTGCCACTGTTTGACAATTTCCAGCGAACGTTGGTCTGAAGATAAAATTGCTCGCCCTAACGGCTGATTTTGTTTATCTAAGAAAAATGCGCCTTTGCCTTGAGCGGAAATACCAACACATTTAATATTTGTTGGATTTACGCCACTTTTTTCAACTGTTAAACGCACCACTTCCGCACAGACTGCCCACAACTGTGGCATATCTCTTTCCGCATAACCTGCTGTTTCGCTAATGACCGAGACACTTTCTCGATGAAGTGCTTGAATATTGCCGTGGTTGTCAAAAAGTGCGGCTTTGATAAAAGTACCGCCGCAATCAATGCCGAGAGTGTAGTTCATTTTGTTTATTTTCCATTTGTTATATTGCCCTCTACCCCTTGCTACGCAAGCTACTTCCCTCATATCAGGGAAGAAAACAGCAAATTAATTTTATCAGTTAATAAACCTTTCTTCCCCCTTTGGGGGTAGGGGGATAGATTATTTCATTGTGAGTTTATAAACGCTATTCGAGCAAGTGATAAACAGTGTTTGTTCATCGTTACCAAAACTGCAATTTGAGGTTAGTTTACCGAGAATAAATCGCCCAAGCTCCGTGCCGTCAGGTAAAAGAGCGATAATGCCCTCTTCACAAGAGCAGAAAATCACGCCGTTTTGTTTAATGCTGAAACCATCTGGAATGCCCGGGTTGATTTCCGCCAAATCTCGGCGATTTTTCAATTTATTGCCGTCCACATCAAATACGATTAAGTGGTGTAACCCGTCCTCATTAAATTCCACGCTAGACATATCCGCCACAAACAGCTGTTTTTCATCTGGCGAGAAGGCTAAGCCATTTGGTCGCATCGTGTTGAATGTAGCGATATTGAGTTTATCCGTTTTCGGGTCATAGCAATAAATATAACACCCGATAATCTCACTTGGAGACTGTTTGCCTTCATTATCAGATAAGATACCGTAAGGCGGATCAGTAAACCAAATTGTACCGTCTGATTTTACCACGACATCATTCGGGGAGTTGAGTTTCTTACCGTCTAATGTACTAACTAAGAAGCGGTATTCGCCATTCGGTGTGGTTAAACTAATACCACGATTACCGTGTTCGCAAGTAATGAGGTTATCGTTCGCATCAAATGCATTGCCGTTGGAAAAATGAGACGGTTTACGGAAAATTTGTGTACCGTCTTTTTCTGTCCAGCGATAGAGTGTGCAACCTTTTACATCGCTAAAATAAAGAGCCTGCTGTGGCTTGCTCCAAGCAGGGCCTTCCGCCCAGATTGCTCCGTCAAACAGTTCTTCGATTTCAAATGTATTGCCGACTAACTCATTAAAACGAGGATCAGCGATTTGGGGAATAAATTCTGCCATAATTATATCGTAGGGGCGGGTCCTGTGCCCGCCCGAATATCAATGATGTTTTACGGGCGGGCACAGGACCCGCCCGTACAAGCGGTCTAAATTTGTAAATTTTTTGCACAAACGCTTGCGTTTGAACATCGGCTTTGCCGATGGCACGAAGTACGAGCGAAGCGAGTAAAAATCAACCGCTTGTTACCATTACTTCACACCCCAAATGGCTTTATAAGCCTCTTTGTAGCCGTTTTGTGGGTCGTAAAGGTTATTTTCACCACCGTCATATGCCACATTTTCTTTGGTAACTAAGTGAGCAGGCGTTACATAACCTGAGGCTTTTTCGCCCGCAAATGAGCGGTTTAACTCATCAACTAACTGCCAGCCGTGTAAATTGAGTGGCTCTGGCACGGTTGCGAATTGTTTGTCGCCGTTGCGAATACGTTGATAAGCAGTTACCGAGCCATCACCTGCTGAAATACTTAATGGTTTGTCTTTACCCGCAGTGCGTAAAGATGGAGCCATAAAGTCAAAGTAGAGGTCATTAATCGCAAGGGCGTATTCTAAATCATCGCCGTACTTTTGTAGCAAGTTGAAAGTCAGGTTTGGCATACGGCTTGAAGTATCTGCAAGTGGAGTGTCGATAAACTCTAATACCTTGCACTCTTTACATTTTTCAATCACTTCTTTCATTACATTTGCTTTGCGTAATGCAATTTCATAAAGTGAGTCGGTTAAGATAATCGCTTTTGCTTTACCGTTTGATTCTGCCACTGCCAGCATCGCAGAAAGACGAGCAATTTCATCAGAATCAGAGGTTACATTGTAGAAAATACCGTATTTCTCAATCGCACCCGGTTCTGGCGTTGCGTGCCACGCAGTAAGTGTAATGCCGTTTTTCGTTGCTTTTTGCAGTGGAATTTTCGCCACATTTGGGTTCCAGCCACCGATGACAATCGCATCTGGTTTGCGAGCAATCGCTTGGTTAAGTGCGGCTAATTGGTTGTTTACTGTGCCTGCACCGTCTAATACATCTAATTTCCAACCAGTTACTCCTACCGCTTCTTTCATACCATCAATCACGCCGAGAACACCGCCGTTTTTCATATCAGAGGCGATAAAAATAACAGTTTTGTCTTTTTGTAATTGTGGACCTGTGGTTGGGCCGTCCCATTTTTCTTGTTTTGCTGTAGCTGCTGCCACAAGTTGTTTTGCTTCTTGCACGAATGGATCTTCATTCGCAAAAGCGTTGCTGCCAAATGCAACCGCCGTTAAAGTGGCAAGTGCGGTTAAGGTTGTACGAAAAGTGCGTTTCATAATCAAATCCTCTTAGGGTTAGTTGGTTGATTTTTTCTGTACAGCTTTTTGATTTAACAAGCGTTTGCGTTGAGCGTAGCCTGCGATTGTGATGGAAAGTAGCAATGTTGCACCATTAAATAGCGGCTCAACCCAGAACGCTCCACCGAATTGTTGAATACCTGAAATACCGATAGCGAGAATGGCAATACCGACCACCGTTCCCCAGACATTGATACGCCCCGGTCGAATTGTGGTACTACCTAAGAATGCCCCTACTAATGCAGGAAGTAAGTAGTCCATACCTACACTGGCTTGACCGACGCCTTGTTGAGCAGAAATCAGCACACCTGTGAAAGCGGTAATCACACTTGAAACCACAAACGGCACAATAGTGTATTTTTTGATATTGATACCATTTAAGCGAGCGGCTGCCGGGTTTGCCCCCACTGCATACATTGCACGACCTGTTGGAGTATGTTCAGTTACCAACCATAATGCGATAGCAACTGCTAATACATAAAATGCTGAAATCGGAATACCGAAAATTTCTGTGCTATTCAGTGCGATAAACTCATCGGGTAAATCGCCCACAATTTGACGACCGCCTGAGTGCCACAATGCTACTGCATAAAGCACCGTACCTGAACCCAGCGTAGCAACGAAGCTATCAATATCTGCAAGGGCAACTAAAATCCCGTTTAATAAGCCATAAAGTGCCGCAATAATTAGCACGATAAGAATTGCCATATACCAAGAGAAGCCGTATTGAACTTGCAAGGTAATCACCAAAATGTGCCACAAAACGATACCGAAACCGACATTTAAGTCGATTTTACCGACTATCATTGTGGTCGTTGCTGCTAATGCAAGCAGAGCAATTTTCGATTTGCTTTCTAAAATTGCATTAAGTGTGAGCATTGAGGCGAATGAGTCTGTGGTGAGTGAGAAAATAATCACTAACAACACACAAAGTCCTAATAAACCATAACGAGTGGACATTTGTGAGAACCACGCCATAAAGCCATCACGGGAGATAGAAACAGGTTGTTCTAACGCAGTTGATTTGATGTTTGTTTGAGCCATAAATTACTCCATTGATATTCTGTATTTTCCCCTCTCCCGCAAGCGGGTGAGAGTAAGTTATTGTTGTTTTGACTTACTATCCGACGCCAACGCCAACAAGTTCGCAAAGGTGACTTCTTCGTTAAGCAACTCGCCTGCAATTTCGCCACGATTGAATACTAACGCTCGGTTACATAAATGAGCGATTTCTTCAAAATCGGTGGAAATCACAATAATTGCTACGCCCTCTGCCAACGCTTTATTCAGTAGATCGTAAATTTCTGCTCTTGCTCCCACATCTACCCCTGCAGTTGGGTCTTCCAAAATCAGGATTGGGGTATTTAAATGCATCCAACGGGCAAGCACGATTTTCTGCTGATTACCGCCCGATAAGGCACTCGCATCAATAAACAGATTTTTCGGGCGAATATCGAACAGTTGGAATTTGAACCAGCTTTCGCCCCACTCCTCACGACGAGAGTAGCGTTTGAGTGGAGAATGTCCACTTAGTACAGGATTGATAAACAAGTTTTCGCTTGTCGTCATCGACATAAATACACTTTCACGAGTACGGTCACCTGCCACCAATGCGACACCTTTGGCAATCGCATCTTGCGGATCTTTAGCGGAATATGACCGCTTGTCTAACTGAATTGCACCTTGATCCAGCGTGCGTTCTCCAAATAGTAATCGACCGATTTCCTCTTGCCCTGCACCACGCAAGCCAGCAAGAGCAATCATCTCGCCTTTGTGTAAGCGGAAGTTTACAGGCCCAGTATCGCCTACTACGACATTGTCAAGATTAAGAATTTCTGGCGTATCCGTTGGCAGAGCCACTCGCTGTCTGCCACGACTTTCTTCGCCAACAATCGCTTTTACTAACCCTTTCACATCATAGAGTTTGGTTTGCCCTTCAGCGACAGGGAAGCCATCACGCATTACTAAAATACGGTCAGAAATGGCAATGACTTCATCTAAACGGTGGGTTACATAAATCATACCCACGCCTTGATCACGCAGGCGGTTAAGCACGGTGAAAAGATGTTCTACATCTGAAGCAGGAAGAGAGGCGGTTGGTTCATCAAGCACCAAAATTTCTGCATTTACCGCAATCGCACGGGCAATCGCTAACAGGGCTTTTTCGGTACGGCTTAAATCGAAAACACGGGTATCGGCAGACAGTTTGATGCCAACAAAATCGAGGGCTTTTTGGGATTGCTCACGCACTTTTGCCCAATCAATGAGGCCAAAACGGCGAGGGAAACCCATTACAAAAGCCATATTTTCGGAAATCGTCATCCACTCAATTAAACCGAGATCTTGGTGGATAAACGCAATCGGCTTTTTATTGCCTTTTTCAATCGCATTGGCGGATTGGATTTTTTGGTTATGGAAAAGAATATCACCTTCGTCACGGTCGTAAATACCGGCAAGGATTTTAATTAAGGTCGATTTGCCTGCACCGTTTTCACCGAGCAGGGCAACAATTTCGCCCGAATGAATATCAAGGCTAACATCATTAACGGCGGTATGGCTACCAAAGCGTTTGATGATGTGTTGCATACTTAAAATGGGTTGTGCCATTGTTCCTCCTATGAGGAAGTTGTTCGTAAAATTTTTTGTGTTTTGAACCGCTTGTACCCCTTACCCTTGCTTTGCAAGGTACTTTCCCCAAAGGGGGAAGTACCTGAGCTTACGAGGGGGCTGGGGGGGTAATTACTTCGCTAATTCATCAATCGCTTTCACCAGCTCATCGCCGTTTTTCTCGATAAACGCTTTGCGTGTTTCTGCCGATACTGCTTCTTTAAATGGCGTAGTATCTAGGTTATCCACAAATTCAATGCCTTCTTTCTTGAGTGAGTCGATAATTTTCTCCTCATTTTCAAGGTTAAGTTGGCGTTGATATTTTCCTGCTTCTTGTGCGGCTTCAATTAACGCAGTTTGTTGTTCAGCAGGGAGTGCCTCAAATTTCGCTTTGTTAATGGCAACAATCAGTGGTGTGTAGCCGTGATTAGTGAAGCTGAAATATTTTTGTACTTCATATAATTTTGCAGACCAGAAAATGCCGATCGGGTGTTCTTGAGCATCTACCGCTTTGGTTTCTAATGCGGTGTAAAGCTCAGAAAGCGGCATTGGTACAGGGTTCGCTCCTAAAATAGAGAAGGCTTGAATATACATCGGGTTTTGGTTGGTGCGGATTTTTAACCCTTTGATGTCTTCCGGTTTGTTAATTGGGTGTTTAGAGTTAGAGAAAGCACGGAAACCCACTTCCCAAAACGCTAAGCCTTTTAAGCCTTGTGCTTCAAGGGATTTCAATAAGCCTTGCCCGATTTCGCCGTCTAACGCCTTATAAGCGTGTTCACGATCTTTAAAGATGAACGGAATATCAATCACATTTAGCTGTGGCACTAAGCCTGTGAAGTTGGACGAGCTAGACATCGCAATATCAATAGTTCCGCCACGCACTCCGCTGATTGCGGTTTGTGCATTGCCTAGTGTGCTATCTGGGAAAAGCGTTAATTTCAGCTCTTTTTTCGATTTTTCTTGGAGCAAATCGTTAAATTTCTTTGCTGCAATGTGTTGTGTGTCGGAACGAGGGGCTTCATAAGCAAAGCGGAAAGAAGTTTCAGCTTGTGCGGTTGAGAACATAGATAATCCTGCAACAAGGGCTGCAAGAGTTTTGAGATTGAAAAGTTTCATTGTTTTTCTCCTACAAAATGTAGAGTCTATACAACAACTCCCCCCGTTAGGAGGGAGTTTTAGACTTATTAAATTAAGTCAAATTAGTTCGCTAACGCATCCACTTTTTTCAATAATTCATCGCCGTGTTTTTCGATGAATGCTTTACGCACTTCGGCTTCAATCGCCGCTTTAAACGGTGCGTTATCCACTTGTTCGATCACTTCAATGCCTTTTTTGCGTAATTTTTCGATGATCTCTTTTTCGTTTTTCACATTGAGATCACGTTGGAATTGACCCGCTTCTCTCGCAGCTTCAACTAATGCAGTTTGAAGTTCCGGGCTTAAGCCATCGAATTTCGCTTTGTTCATTACCACGATTAACGGGGTGTAGCCGTGATTGGTTAAACTTAGGTGTTTTTGTACTTCAAATAATTTTGCTGACCAGAAAATACCGATTGGGTGTTCTTGAGCATCAACCGCTTTGGTTTCTAATGCAGTGTAAAGCTCAGATAATGGCATTGGCACCGGGTTACCGCCTAATAAGTTAAACGCTTGAATGTACATTGGGTTTTGGTTGGTACGCACTTTTAACCCTTTGATATCTTCAGGTTTGTTTACAGCGTGTTTAGAGTTAGAGAATGCACGGAAACCAACGTCCCAGAATGCCAAGCCTTTTAAGCCTTGTGCTTCTAAATCTTTTAATAAACCTTGACCGATTTCACCGTCTAACACTTTGTAAACGTGCTCACGATCTTTGAAGATAAACGGAATATCGATCACGTTTAATTTTGGCTCTAAACCGGTGAAGTTTGGCGAACCTGACATTTCGATATCAATGGTACCGCCACGCACACTGCTGATCATCGTTTGTGCGTTACCTAAGGTGCTGTCCGGGAATAATTTTAATTTGATTTCGCCTTTGGTTTTTTCTTTAAGGAGATCATCAAATTTTTTCGCTGCGATATGTTGGCTGTCGGAGCGTGGGGCTTCATAACCGAAACGTAATGAGACTTCCGCGATTGCTGATGAGCTCATTACCGCCACACCTGCTACTAACGCTGCCAAAGTTTTTAAGTTAAAAAGTTTCATAGGGTTCTCCTGTGATAAACAAATAGTGAGGTGCAGGCGGTCAGCTTTGCAACTTTTTTGCCATTTTTAACCGCTTGCAAGGTTAAATTTAATTACTGCATCCATTCCAACGGCACTAAAATCAGTGACGGGAAGAATACAAATAAGAGTAACAAGAAAATCATCATTACCAAGTAAGGGAATACACCCTTAGCGGCTTGGTCAAACGGTAATTTTGACACGCCAGTAATCACGTTTAACACGTTGCCCACCGGTGGGGTAATTAAGCCGATTGACGTATTTAAGATGAACAACACACCGAAGTAAACCGGGTCGATACCGGCTTCTTCCACTAACGGCATCAATACCGGTGTTAAGATCAATACGGTTGGGGTTAAGTCCATCACCATACCGATAATAAATACCGCAAGTATAATCACCAATAACAGGGTGGTTGGGCTTTCAATTAACGGCTCTAACAGCTCGGTCAGCATCATTGGTAACTCTGCCACCGTAATTAACCAGCCTGTTACATTTGCGGCTGCCACTAAGAACATTACTACTGCGGTGGTTTTGGCGGCTGCTAATACCACTTTGTATAAATCTTTGAATTTCATTTCACGATAAACAAAGAGTGAAACAATTAACGCATAAGCTGTTGCCACCGCACCTGCTTCGGTTGGGGTAAACATACCAGAGCGGAATCCGCCGATAATGATTACAGGCAATAACAACGCCCAAATACTGTTTTTAAATGAAATACAAAGTTCTTCTTTGGTTGCTTTTGAGAAGGTCATTAAATCTAAGCGTTTTGCCTGCCACCACCAAAGTGCTGCTAAACAAATACCCATCATAATGCCCGGGAAAATCCCTGCTAAGAAGAGCTTGGTTATCGATACACCACTTGCCACACCAAACACGATAAATGGAATGCTCGGTGGAATAATTGGGGCAATAATCCCTGCTGTACCAATCAAACCTGCGGATTTATCAATCGGATAGCCTGTGGTTTTCATCATTGGCAATAACATTGCGGCAACTGCTGCGGTATCTGCCACCGCTGAACCTGAAAGGCTTGCCATAATCATTGCTGCAAGAATCGCCACAAAACCTAAACCGCCTCGTTTATGACCGACTAATTTCATCGGTAAGTCGATAATGCGTTTAGATAATCCACCCTCATTCATTATTTCACCTGCAAGAATGAAGAACGGAATTGCCATTAGCGAGAAACTGTCTGCACCGCTGACAATTTGTTGAGCCAAAATTTGAGCATCAAACAGATCTAAGTGGAGCATTAACGCTACACCACACACCAACAGGGCGAATGCAACAGGAATGCCTAATAAAATCGAGCCTAGTAATACGGAAAGAAAGATTACAACTGTCATTTACTTTCTCCTTTCGCAATTACACCAATGGTTGCAATAATGCGTGCAATAATTAAGATACTGATCAATACGCCTGCCACCGTGCTGGCAAGGAAAGTAATGCCTTGCGGTAAGCCTGAAATTGGGGCAAGGTTATTGAGGTTAAGATTAAATTGAATCCAGCTGCCATCTACAATTAAGTAGCAGCAGAACAACATCGCCAAATCTGTGAATACACTTAAAATGTTTCTGCCAACGGGCGATAATTTGTCTGTCAGCATTGTGACTCTAACATGTTGGTTTTCGCTAAACGCCAACACCGCTCCTAAGAACGCCAGCCAAACAAACATATAACGAGAAACTTCTTCGGTTACATTAATACTGCTGTTAAAACCGTAACGCAACACCACATTGAGGAAAACCAAAATCGACATTGCGGATAAAATAATGACCACTAATGCCTCTAAGGCTTTTCCAACTAATTGAGCAAAGGCTTTCATACACTACCTCAAATTTCACTCATTTTAATTTTTACTACCACTTTGCGGATTTTCGCTTCGCCTGCAAAAATCGCCGTACGGTGGGTATCTTCGGGGAAGAATACGGCAAAATTTCCTGCTTCACAGCGGAACTCATTTTCGTTTTGCACAGCTGAGTAGAATTTAATATCTCGTTTAGGGTTATATTCCATCGCCACAGGGTTATTGCCGGTATCAATAGATGCTGCCATCAACTCCACACCTTTATGCAAATACTGCACATCTAAATAATTTTCGTGAACTTCCGGCTGAAACGCAGATTTCTCTTTGGTATCAAGATCAAGCACTTGAACATAAATATCACGCTCTTTTAGCTCGTACACACCTGCTTCCATCGCATCAAAATCGGTATTTTTTAAATACTCCAAAGCAAACTGAATGGCTTTTGGATACTGCTTAGGGTTGTAATTTGAAATATGACCGAAAAACATTTTTTGCTCCGTTTTTGCAAAAATTTGGGGAAATTTAACCGCTTGTATTGTTTTAAAATGATGGCGCAAGCGTCTTCGCTTGTGCCAAATTCTTAGCATCAGCGTGGACGCTGGCGCTATCAACAATACCTATAACGCCTGCAATTTCGCCCAAACTGTGTCGTCCACAGGAATGCCGTTAGCTTTATTGTCAGCAAGAATTTGTGTGAACTCGTGTCCCGGTAAACGCACCGCCACATCTGGGTCTGCACGCTCTGCGGTTTTCACATAATCAATGATACGGTTCAGTTTTTCGTCTTTAGTTTTGCCATCAATTAAGCGATCCACTTCAATCGCAATATAAACTTGCGATACACAGTATTCATCATCTTTATCTTCGGTTACTGCTGCGGTTGATTCACCGTTAGAAAGCAGGGTTGCAATCATATCTAACACGATAGATAAACCTGAACCTTTCCAGAAGCCCATTGGCATTAAGCGGCGGTTTTTCTCCACAGTTGCTGGATCACGAGTTGGGTTGCCGTCATCATCAAAACCCGCATCAACAAAGGTTTGGCGACCAGCTAAGCGGTGAACTTCCAACATACCGTAAGAGTACATTGAGCAAGACATATCCACCATTGTGATTGGGTTAGTTGGCACGGCAATAATTAACGGGTTCGTCCCGATACGGCACTCTTTCGCCCCCCAAGGTGGCATAACCGCTAAGGCGTTTGTCCAGCAGATACCGATATAGCCTTTCTCCGCCGCTTGCCAGCCGTAAGAACCGCCACGCATCCAGTGGTTTGCATTACGCAGAGCCACCACACCGATACCGTTTTGGGAAGCTAGCTCCATTGCTCTATCCATCATTTTTTTCGCCGTTAAGTTACCGATGGCCTGATGAGCGTCCCACTGTTCAATCGCCCCTAATGAAAGCACTTTGGTTGGCACGGCTTCTGGCACAATGTCGCCATTCTCTAATTGTTGAATAAAGCGAGGGAAGCGGTTTACCCCGTGTGAATAAGCACCTGCTTGGGTTGTATCTGCAAACACCGTTGCACACTCTTCTGCGATCTCTTCACGCACATTGCGAGCAAGTAATACACGTTTAAATTGGGCTTTTAAGTCATCATAGGAAACTCGAATAGTCATTTTGAATACCTCAAGATTTAAAATTTCAAATAGTAAAATTACGTTTCATAAGGTACTCCTAAGACACTTCAAAGTCAATGAAAGCAAAAAGATAAAAATCATTAAAAATCAACAAGTTATAAAAAATTTTGTAAATTTGAGAGGTAGATCACACTTTTAAGGAGGTAAACAAGAGGCTATTTTTTTGTAAATTTTTACTAAAAAATAACCGCTTGTATCTCAATGAACTTAATAACCCTTGTAATTTATAGAGGGAAAAGCATCGGAATCACAAACACCGAAACTAGCATTACTAATACCGTAAATGGCACGCCGACTTTGACGAAATCCACAAATTTATAGCCTGCTGGGGCAAGCACCATTGTGTTTACTGGCGAGGAAACAGGGGTTATAAAGGCGGCTGAGGCAGAAACTGCCACAATCATCGCAAATGGTGCGGCTGAGTAGCCTAATTGGTTGGCGATAGCAATCGCAATAGGCATCACCAAAATTGCTGTAGCGGTGTTAGAAATAAAAGCACTTAGAATTGCCGTAAATACAAATAATACGATCAAGACAAAATGCACGTCTAAGCCTTGCATCACATCAAGTAAAAGGCGAACAGTTAAATCCACCCCGCCTGTTTTTTGTAGGGCGATAGAAAACGGCATCATACCGACAATTAAAATAATGCTTGGCATATGAATGGAATCATAGGCACTCTTCATATCCACACAGCGGAATTTTCCTAACATCAAACAAGCAATCAATGCCGCCATTACATTCGGCACAATGCCTGTAATCATCAGCACCACCATTGTGAATACAGAAAAGAGAGCGTGAGGTGCTTGGCTTAACGCAGGCGGTGCTTTTTTGCTTTCTTCTGGCGAACGTAACAGGAAGAAATCTCGGTTATCGTTATCCATTTGGCGAATTTGCTGCCAAACGCCCATCACGAGCAGAATATCCCCAAATTTTAATGGAGTATCAATCAAATCTTGTTGAATAATCTCATCGCCTCGCTTTAGCCCCACGATACTTAAATGATATTTTGAGCGGAATTTTAGCTCTTTAATCGTTTTACCAATACACTCCGCCTCAGGCATTACCGAGATTTCCGCCATTCCCACTGATTTAGAATGAGAAGAAAAATATTCACCTTTTAAGGTAATCGGGCGAAGTCCAAGTTCTTCACAGCGTTGTTGGTAAAATTCATTATCTAAAGCCGTATCCAACAATAAAATATCTTTTGCTTGAAACACCTCATTTACGGAAGCACTTACGGTAATTTTTCTGAAATGTTTATTACGCTGAATTGCAACAATATTTAAACCGTGTTCAACCCGCAAGTTAAGCTGACCAATAGTTTTACCCACGCAGATAGAATCAGGCTCAACCAAAAGCATTTTTGCTCTGCCCTGTAGCTGATATTCTTCTATTAAGTGTGTCATTGAAAACTTTTGGGGCGAAATTTGGGAAGTATTTTGCTCGCCATTATTTTGCTCGCTATTATCTAGCCAACGGCGAGCAACTAGCATATAACCGATTCCCATCACAAGAATAATCAAACCAATCGGCGTAAAGCTAAAGAAATTAAAGCCTTCAAAACCTGCTTTTACTAATTCGGAATGAGCTACAAGGTTTGGAGGTGTGGCAATTAAGGTCATCATACCGCTGATCAAGCCTGCAACGCTCAATGGCATCATTAAACGACGGGGGGAAATGCCCATTCCGGAGCAAATGGCTAATACCACAGGAATAAAAATCGCCACAATGCCGGTGGAACTCATAAAAGAGCCAAGCCCTGTAATCGAAAGCATTAATAGCACTAAGACTTTGGTTTCACTCGCTCCTGATACACGCATTAGCCAATCACTGACTTGATTTGCTACCCCTGTCCGCACTAAACCTTCGCCCACAATAAAAAGCAGAGCAATCAGCACCACGTTTGGATCGCTTAACCCTGCCAGCACTTCTTTTACCGATAAAATACCCGTTAAGCTAAAAAAGAGCATCACGATTAGGGCGACAACGTCCATACGCAGCTTGTTTTGAATAAATTGCCAAATAGCAAACACCAATAACGCCATTACCCAAAAGAGCGGCTGCTGTAGAAAATCAAGCACAAAAGCAAGAAGCGATTGCATAGTCATATCCTCCAAAATAGTTAGAGATAGATTACACCGCTTTAGGGAAATAAAAAAGCTGAGAAGATCAAAAAGAGAGAAATTCGTTAACAATTGCAACTATGTTACTACAATGAAAATCAACTTAATTTTAGGCAATTTTTTATATTAGTTTTTGAAATGTGACATAGATCACATTTTAAAATAACACCAAAAAAAATTAATGTGATCTAGTTCACATTTTTGAGAGAAACATTTTTGTAACTTTCAAAAATGGTGCTATTTTGCACAGGATTTTATTCAACCCTTATTTTCTCTCCTTTTCGAGGTTCTTATGTCTAATTTAAAAGTGAAAGTCCAAGGTTTTGGGCGTTTCTTATCAAATATGGTGATGCCGAATATTGGTGCCTTCATTGCGTGGGGCTTTATTACGGCTCTGTTTATTCCAACCGGTTGGTTGCCGAACGAGACTTTTGCCAAGCTGGTCGGCCCGATGATTACTTACTTGCTGCCACTGTTAATCGGTTACAGCGGTGGTAAATTAGTCGGTGGCGAGCGTGGTGCAGTTGTGGGGGCAATTACCACAATGGGTATCATCGTGGGTTCTGAAATCCCGATGTTCTTAGGTGCGATGATTGTAGGCCCTCTTGGTGGCTGGGCGATCAAAACTTTTGATAAAGCGATTGACGGTAAAGTAAAAAGTGGCTTTGAGATGTTGGTAAACAACTTCTCTGTAGGTATCATCGGTATGATTTTAGCGATGCTATCTTTTGCATTTATCGGTGGTATTGTTACGCAACTTTCTAATTTACTCGGTGCAGGTGTTGGTGCATTAGTTGAAGCAGGTCTTCTGCCATTAACTTCAATTATTGTTGAGCCGGCGAAAATCTTATTCTTAAATAACGCAATCAATCACGGGGTATTCACGCCACTGGGTACAGCTCAAGCACAAGAAGTAGGTAAATCTATCCTATTCTTAATTGAAGCGAACCCGGGCCCGGGCTTTGGTATCTTGCTTGCCTATATGTTCTTTGGTCGTGGCACCGCAAAACAAACCGCTGGTAGTGCGTCAATCATTCACTTCTTAGGTGGTATTCACGAAATCTACTTCCCGTATGTGTTAATGAGCCCACGCTTAATCCTTGCAGTGATTGCAGGTGGTGCAACCGGCGTTTTAACCAACTCATTATTAGGTGGCGGTTTGATCGCACCGGCTTCTCCGGGTTCTATTTTTGCGATTTTAGCAATGACCGCACCGGGTGCTCACTTTGCAGTCGTTGCCTCCGTGATTCTTTCTTGTGCCGTGACTTTTGCGATTGCGTCAATCTTACTCAAAACCCAAAAAGGTGAAGCATCATTGGAAGATGCACAAGCACAAACGCAAGCGATGAAAGCGGAAAGCAAAGGTGTGGCAACAACGGCGGTGAATGGTAACATCAATAAAATCTATGTTGCTTGTGATGCAGGTATGGGTTCAAGTGCGATGGGTGCAAGTATGCTGCGTAAAACAGTCCAATCGGCAGGTTTAAATATTGAAGTGCAAAACTTAGCGATTAACGATTTACCACAAGATGCACAGTTAGTGATTACCCACAAAGACTTAACGCCTCGTGCTCAACAGCGTGTGGCAACGGCTCAGCACTTATCATTAACGAACTTCTTAGACAGCGCATTCTATGACAGCTTAGTAGCAAAATTAGGAAATGACGTTGCTCCGCAAGCGGTTCAAAATGCACAAAATGTTGCAAATTCGGTTGTAGTTGAAGAGGCACAAGAAGAAGGCTTAAAATTACAGGCTTCGCAAGTGTTCTTAGGTTTAACAGCAAATAGCAAAGAAGAAGCTATCCGTTTTGCGGGTGAACAATTAGTGAAAGCTGGCTTTGTACAACCAAGCTATGTTGATGCAATGTTCGCCCGTGAAGAGTTAGTTTCCACTTACTTAGGCGAAGGCTTGGCGGTTCCGCACGGCACAAGTGATGCGAAAGACAGCGTGCTGAAAACCGGTATCGTAGTCTGCCAATATCCGAACGGCGTTCGTTTCACCGATGAAGAAGACGGCGTAGCGAAATTAGTCGTAGGTATTGCAGCCAAAGGTAACGACCACATTCAGATTTTAAGTGCGATTACCAATGCACTGGATGATGAAGAGGCGATGAAGACCTTAACACAAACCACCAATGTGGAAGAAGTGTTGGCGTTGTTGAGCAAATAGTCTCCTTATTTGTAGGGGCGGGTCCTGTGCCCGCCCTGAATTTTCATTAAACAAACGGGCGGGCACAGGACCCGCCCCTACGATTTTCTATAAAGGAAAGTAATTATGAACGCACTCCATTTCGGTGCAGGCAATATCGGACGTGGTTTTATCGGCAAATTATTGGCAGATAGTGGCGTGTTCGTGACTTTTGCCGACATTAACCAAACTCAAATTGACCAAATCAACCAAAACAAACAATACGGCGTGAAAATTGTCGGCGATGCTAGCCGTGTTGAGATTGTGAAAAATATCGCCGCCATCAACTCAAAAGACGAAAATGCGGTGATCGAGCAGGTGAAAACCACCGACCTTATCACGACTGCCGTTGGACCGAATGTGCTAGGCTTTATCGCCCCGTTATTCGCTAAAGCCTTAGTGGCTCGTGTCGAAAGTGGCAATACTCAGCCGTTAAATATCATCGCCTGTGAAAATATGGTGCGTGGCACAACCTTCTTTAAAGGCAAAATTTTTGAAAACCTGACTGCCGAGCAACAAGCTGAAATTGAAAAAACGGTCGGCTTTGTGGACTCTGCTGTAGATAGAATTGTGCCACCTGCAGAGCTAAACGAGAACGATCCGCTTGAAGTAACGGTTGAAGAATTTAGTGAATGGATTGTGGATAAAACCCAGTTCAAAGGCTCAATTCCTGACATCAAAGGAATGGAATTAACCGATAACTTGATGGCGTTTGTGGAACGCAAACTATTCACCCTGAACACCGGTCATTTAATCTGTGCCTACTTAGGCAAACAAGCAGGCGTGCAGTGGATTAAAGAAGCGATTGCGATTGACGAAATAAAATCAGCCGTAAAAGCGACAATGGAAGAAAGCGGTGCTGTGTTAATTCAACGTTATGGCTTTGACGAACAAGCTCACGCCGCTTATATCGAGAAAATCCTCAAACGCTTTGCCAACCCGTATTTAAACGATGATGTAAACCGTGTTGGCCGTGAGCCAATTCGCAAGCTCAGCCCGAATGATCGTTTAATCAAGCCGCTTTCAGGCACATTGGAGTATGGATTACCGCACACTCATTTAGTTAATGGTGTGGTAATGGCGTTGCAATATCGTAATGAAGAAGACCCACAAGCGGTCGAATTGAGCCAATTTATTGCAAATCACGGTGTAGCTGCTGCAGTTGAGAAATACACGGGTTTAACCAACCAAGCGGTGATTGAGAAGATTGTTGAACTGTATCAGTAAATCTGGCAAACATCGTGGACTACATAGACCAACTCAGTGAGGAAGCCACGTTACGAGGCTTTCTCACTACCGTAAATCAACTGTTTGCCAATGGAGTGGAACAGCTGATTGAGCGTGTGTTTCGCAAAACGGATTTTGCATTAAAATCGGTGGTGGATTCCTTGTTTGAACATCAAGGTCCACTAGCCGATCTCTCTGTTCGCTTAAAAGTTTTACTCGGTTTAGGGGTAATTTCGCCGAAAGTGTTTGAAGATATTTCGCTTTTTCTTGAGGTAAAATCCCATTTAAGCGATGAGGACGATGATTTCCCTTTCTCTCACCCTGCGGTGGTACAATTTGCCAAAGATTTAAACCACGTGGATTTTTTGCCGATTAATGAATTGCTGAATGTAAAGGCTACAAAGGGCGATAAAGATTCAATGCTGTTCCAAATGCAGCAAATGCGGTTAGAAAAAATGGTGCGTTCCAGCCTTATTTTGGCGGTAACTGAAATTGATGAACAGCTGAATGTGGAAAGCCCGTTGTAGGTACGGTTGTTTGCACCTATTTACAAGCGGTCGTTTTATTAAAAAGCAATTAGGGAGAAAATTAACAATTTCATAAAATATAACCTTTTGCTTATTCCAAAAAAGCATATCACTTTCCTTTCTTTTATTTTATCGCAATAAAAAAGAATTTTAAGATAGCCTCAGTTAAACAATAATATGAGGTAAATATAATGTCTGTTCTTTCCGCATCTTTTGTTGAGTGGTTGCAAGCACACGCTGAGAGACTTAGATCAGTCTAACGATCACGCAGATTTATTAATCCGTAAGATTGCGGAGGAAAATATATTCAAAATTGGCGTGCCGACTGAATTAGGTGGCATTGGTGGCACTATAGTTGATGCGATTAAAGCGATTACGGAATTAGGCAAATATTCAATGGCGGCTGCTTTTGTTTCGTGGGGGCATCGTACCTTTATCGAGCATATTATCGCCTCAAAAAATCCTATTCCCCGCCAAAGCTATTTGGCGGATCTGCTAAATGGCAATTTAACCGCAGGAACAGGTTTATCGAATGCAATGAAATTTCTCTCTGGCATTGAAGAGTTGAATGTGAATATTCGTGAAGAAAACGGTAAACGCTATTTAAATGGCCGCCTGCCTTGGGTAACAAATTTACGTTCAGACCGCTTTGTTGCCAGTTTTGTTGCCGGCTTCCAAGATGAACGCAAACCGCTGGTGATTGCCGTTCCCTCAACTGCCGAAGGCTTAACCCGCACTAAAGAGCTGGAATTTATCTCGTTACAAGGCACAAATACCACCGCCCTTATGTTTGAAGATGTGGAGTTACAAGATGAATGGATCCTTGCCGATAATGCCCCAGAGTTTTTAGCGGCAACCCGCCCGGCATTCTTAGGTTTTCAATTTGGTATGCCGTTTGGATTAGTTGAACATAGCTTAGCCGAAACGGAAAAATCACTCCCATTCCGTCCCATTTTAACGTCTGAATGGCAAAACCAAGTTAATGCGTTAAATGACATCAAAAACCGTTTATTCAGCGGTTTAAATGAGGAAGGTTATTTTATTCGCAATCCGAAAGAACTATTTCAGGTTAGAATTGATATTGTCGATGTAGTCGCACTAACTATTCTGTTAGAACTCCAAGCCAGCGGTGGGCGTGGTTATCTCAAAAGTGATACATCAGGCTTCAGCCGGCGTTGGAAAGAAGCCGCATTCTTACCTATTGTTACCCCAAGTGCGGTGCAGTTAAGAACGGTGCTGGCAAATTGTTAAGAAATAGAGAGGCAACTATTGCCTCTTTTTTATTTGCAAAAAATTGAATAAAAATAACCGCTTGTAAATATAAAAAAGGACGCATTAAGCGCCCTAACTTTTATTATTTTCGATTACGCAAAAGGCTGCAATTCAGGGTTGATTGGCGTTTCGGCAATGTTGTTCACATAGTTACATAAGGTTGCGAGGCTCACGCCTAAAATCACATCAATCGCATTTTGTTGGTTGTAACCTGTGGCAAAAAATTCGTTTAATTGTGCTTCGCTTAATTTGGCTTTTTGTAGCATTACTGCAAGGGTGAAACGAGCCAGTGTGTCTAATTTATCATCAGAATCAATGCGAGCAGTAGCACGCAAAGCATTTACCACTTCTTCAGGCATTTTTAATGCTTTTAAGGCGATTTTAGTATGACCAGCCACGCAGAAGCCACAGCCATTTACTACTGCAGCTGTAATTTGCACTACTTCACGCTCTTCGGCAGTTAAGCTGTTGCGACCGTTAATGCCACCTACTGTGCGGTAAGTTTCTAATGCTGTTGGAGCATTGGCTAATACACCGATAAGATTTGGGATAAAACCATTTGCTTGTTGTACCGCTTTTAAGGCTTCTTGTGCAGCTTCAGGGGCAGATTCAATAGTATGAATTTGAAATTGAGACATAAATATTCCTTATCAGGTTGTTTATTGATGTAGTCCATCATAAATAAAAGGCTAATTCAGAACAAATCAAAATCACTATTTGATATAACTAAAAGATCTTAAAAGGGAGTATAGTTGCCTATACTCCCTTCCTGTATCAGCTAGAAATTACTCTTCAGCGTCTTCTTTCGCCCATTCTAATGAACGGCGAACCGCTTTTTTCCAGCCTTTATAGCGTTTCGCTCGTTTTTCTTGATCGCCATCTGGTGTGAAGGTTTTTTCAACTTCGGCTTTGTCTTTCAGCTCTTCCAAATCTTTCCAGAAGCCAACTGCAATACCTGCAAGATAAGCCGCACCTAACGCTGTTACTTCTTTGACTTTCGGGCGTTCAACTTTGGTATCTAAAATATCGGCTTGGAATTGCATTAAGAAGTTATTCGCTGTTGCACCACCATCAACACGCAATGCTTGAAGTTTTGCTTTTGAATCAGACTGCATTGCTTCTAACACATCACGGGTTTGGTAAGCGATAGATTCTAAGGTTGCACGCACAATATGATTTCGGTTTGAGCCACGAGTTAAGCCGAAGATTGCACCTCGTGCATACGGATCCCAATATGGTGCTCCTAAGCCAGTGAATGCTGGCACAACGTAAACACCATTTGAGCTATCTTCTTTCGTTGCAAAATATTCGCTATCGAAACTGTCGTGAACAATTTTCAGCTCATCACGCAACCATTGAATTGAAGCCCCTGCAATAAAGACAGAGCCTTCTAACGCATATTCAGGTTCGCCTTTTGCGTTACAAGCAATGGTGGTTAATAAGCCGTTTTCGGACTGAATAGCGGTGTTCCCTGTGTGCATTAGCATAAAACAGCCCGTGCCGTAGGTATTTTTCGCTTGTCCCTCTTTCACGCATAAATGGCCGTAAAGAGCCGCTTGCTGGTCGCCTGCGATACCTGCAATTGGAATACGCACACCGCCTTGTCCGCCGATATTGGTTTTGCCGTAAATTTCGGAGGAGTTTTTCACTTCAGGTAGCATTGAGCGTGGAATGTTGAGCAATTCCAACATTTTGTCGTCCCATTGTTTGGTGTGAATGTTAAATAACATTGTACGAGAAGCGTTGGTATAATCGGTAATATGCACACGCCCTTGTGTTAATTTCCACACAAGCCAAGTATCGACCGTACCGAATAATAACTCACCACGTTCCGCTTTTTCTCTTGCACCTTCCACGTTATCTAAAATCCATTTTACTTTTGTGCCAGAGAAGTAGGGATCAACCACCAAACCTGTGGTTTTACGGATATATTCCTCGTGTCCGTCTGCTTTTAATTTATCGGTAATATCCGATGTGCGACGACATTGCCACACAATCGCATTATAAACAGGTTTACCGCTTTCCTTTTCCCACACAATCGTGGTTTCACGCTGGTTGGTAATCCCTATTGCAGCAATGCTATCAGGGCTAATGCCTGCTTTTGCCACCACTTCATTTAAAGTAGAGCTTTGGCTAGACCAAATCTCCATCGGATTATGTTCTACCCAACCTGCTTGTGGATAAATCTGGGTAAATTCACGTTGTGCCACTTCAACAACATTGGCATTTTTATCTAATAATACCGCACGGGAGCTGGTTGTACCTTGATCAAGGGCGATGATGTATTGTTTGTCCATAGATTACTCCTGATTATTTGCTGGAAGATTTTTATGAATAAGATTTTTATAGCCCCAAGCACCGAATAACGCACCGCAGATTGGAGCAACAATTGGAATAATGAAATAAGGGATTTCTTTACCACCTGTGAGTGCAACTTCACCCCAACCGGCAAGGAAAGCAAAGAGTTTCGGGCCGAAATCACGGGCAGGGTTCATCGCAAAGCCGGTTAATGGGCCTGTTGCCCCACCAATTACCGCAATCAATAAACCGACGAGTAATGCCGCTAAGGCTTTATTCGGCAAGCCGTTTTTATCATCACCAATGGCTAAAATGGTGGACATCAACACGGCTGTAATCACAAATTCAACAATAAAGGCAGTAACTAACGTGATACTTGGATTTGGATAAGTTGAGAATACGCCTGCAAGACCAACTGTTTCTCCTCGAACCAGACCTTGAGCGGCTTCGGTTGCAATAAAGAGATCGCTATACATAAAGTAGATAAGTGCAACTGAGCAGAAAGCCCCTGCTACTTGAGCGATGATGTAAGGTAAAATTTTGTGTTTTTCAAAACCGTAAAATGTAGCAAGAGCAATCGTTACAGCGGGGTTCAAGTGTGCACCAGAAATACCGGCAGAAATATAAATTGCCATTGAAACACCAAGCCCCCAAACAATCGCAATTTCCCATAAACCAAAACTAGCTCCAGCCACTTGTGCCGCAGCTACACAGCCTGCACCAAAGAAAAGAATGAAAGCTGTACCGATAAATTCACCGATACAAGCATTGCGTAAGGTTCTGTCCATAACGTTCCCCTTAAGAAGAAATGATTGAAAACCAATGAAAAAATGTTTGAAAATGAAAATATTTTCGAGCTGATATTGCCAAAACGCCATTTTTTAAGCAAATAGGAAATGTTAAATTTGTGAAATCCATCACATTATTTTTTTAAATCAACTATTTCTAGGTATAATTTTATAAACTATTTTTTAGGACAAAATATGTACTCGGTTTTTATACTTTCACTTGGTGCAGTACTTGGGGCATTGTCTCGCTGGCAATTAGGGGTGTGGCTTAATCCATTACTGAATCAGTTTGCATTAGGCACATTATTAGCGAATTGGATAGGTTGCTTTCTGATTGGCATTGCGATGGGCTTTAATTTAGGTGATAGCCAAAGATTGCTTTTTATCACAGGCTTTCTTGGTAGTTTCACCACCTTTTCAAGTTTTTCGCTTGAGCTGAGCGAAAAATTGCTGGCAGGTAAATTATCGCAATTCGGGATAGTGCTAAGTTTACATTTAGTCGGCGGGATTTTGCTTACATTGCTAGGTATTCTCATTGTTCGCTACATTACAAGCGGTTATTTTTCTTAGAAATTTTGCAAATAAAAACCTCCCATTTGGGAGGCTTTATTGAACTTAAAGCAGGATATTTGAGAGTAATAAACCAAATCCAATGCTGAAAATCATACTGAGTAAACCTGGCAACATAAAGCTATGGTTGAAAATATATTTACCAATGCGAGTTGTGCCTGTTGTATCAAAGTCGATTGAAGCAATAATTGGACCGTAGTTTGGAATGAAGAAGTAACCGTTTACCGCCACAAACACCCCGATTAGAACAGGTGCTGGAATACCGATAGCAATTGCCACAGGGAATAGTGTAGCAACGGTTGCACCTTGACTGTTTACCAATATAGAAAGCACGAATAATGCGAAAGCGAACGCCCAAGGTGCAGTTTCAACTAAGCCTGATACCATTGATTTCACTTCATCCATATGACCTTGCATTAGTGTATCACCTAACCACGCAATACCGAAGATTGCAATTACTGCACGCATACCAGCGTGGAAAACTGAGCCTTTGGTAATTTCATTGCTATCTGGTTTGCAAAGTAAAATAATTAATGCACCTACGCTTAACATTACGATTTCAATGGTGTGAGCCATACCCATTGGTTTACCATCAAACACAGGGCGAAGTGCCGGCATTGCACCCATTAATACTACTAACAATGCACCGAATAGGAATAAGCCAACGGATAATTTTGCAGTTGGTTTTAACGGTAATTCAGTTGGATTGGTAACCGGATTGTTCGCTTTCACATATTCAGGATCTTGTAATAAACGTTGGTAATTCGGGTCATCTTTTAACTCTTTGCCCATTTTGTTTACGAATACGCAAGCTAAACCTAAACCTAATAATGTTGAAGGAATGGTTACACTTAATACATCGCCTAAATGAATGCCTTGTGGCTCAAGGAATGCAACTACCGCAACCACCGCTGCGGCAATCGGGCTTGCTACAATAGCAAATTGTGAAGCAATTACCGCCATTGAGAGCGGACGCTCAGGGCGAATACCGTTATGACGGCTTACCTCTGCAATTACAGGCAATACAGAATACGCAACGTGCCCTGTACCTGCCAGCAAGGTAAATGTCCAAGTTACAAGTGGTGCAATAAAGGTAATGTGTTTTGGATTTTTACGCAAAATGCGAGTTGCGATTTTGATCATATAATCTAAACCACCAGCGGCTTGCATTGCGGCGGCAGCTGCAACGACAGCCATAATCATAAACATTACATCAATAGGTAATCCTGCCGGTTTTAAGCCAAAGCCAAATGACAAAATAGCTAAACCTAAACCACCAAATACCCCTAAACCGATACCACCAACACGGGCACCGACCAAGATACATAGTAACACTATGGCAAATTGGATAAAAAACATAGCAGACATAATTTTGCTCCTAGTAAGATTGTAAAAATACATTTTTGAAGAAATTAAATTCCTCAAATTCATTGAGATTTACTATATCAATAACTATTTTTAATCTCTATAATCTAAATCAATAAATGGTTCGATAATTAGGAAAAAATATGCAATTCTCAAAAATGCACGGATTGGGCAACGATTTTATGGTAGTAGACGGTGTAACTCAAAATGTTTATTTAACGAAGGAGATGATTCGCACACTTTCTGACCGTCATCGTGGTATTGGTTTTGACCAACTTTTATTGGTTGAGCCGCCTTACGATCCTGACTTAGATTTCCACTACCGCATTTTTAATGCAGACGGCAGTGAGGTTTCACAATGTGGCAATGGAGCGAGATGTTTTGCTCGCTTTGTTACGCTCAAAGGGCTTACTAATAAAAAAGATATTCACGTTAGTACCGCCAAAGGAAAAATGGTGTTAAGTTTGCAAGAGGACGGCAAAGTGCGAGTGAATATGGGAGAGCCAATTTGGGAACCTGCACAAATCCCATTTACAGCGAATAAGTTTGAGAAAAATTACATTCTGAGAACTGATTTACAAACCGTATTATGCGGTGTGGTTTCAATGGGTAATCCGCACTGTGTGTTACAAGTTGATGATGTAAAAAACGCTCCTGTGAATGAACTCGGGCCTCTGCTTGAAAGCCACGAGCGTTTCCCTGAACGAGCGAACATTAGCTTTATGCAAGTGGTTGATCGCAATCACGTTAAACTGCGTGTGTATGAGCGTGGAGCAGGGGAAACCCAAGCCTGCGGCAGTGGTGCGTGTGGCACAGTAGCGGTGGGGATTATGCAAGGTCTGCTCGATAATAAAGTACAGGTTGATTTACCTGGCGGTTCGCTAATTATTGAATGGCAAGGCATCGGACACCCACTTTATATGACTGGCGATGCAACCCATATTTATGATGGGTTTATTAAGCTGTAATTACAAAACGTAGGGGCGAATCACATTCGTCCCAACAATTCTATACAGATTACCATTAAACAGATTTTGACTAAACCAATTTCTTCACCAACTCCAACACCACAGGCAATTCCGTTACCCCTTCTCTATCTAAGAAATGCCCGCCTTGATTAAAGCGAATGTAGTCCGCTTGCAAATGTTGAGCGAGAGCATCGCTATATTTATGGTTTACCACTTTATCGTCTAACGCGCTGACCACATAGCTTGGAAAATGCGATACGCTCGGCAAAATCGCATAATAATTTGTAAAGGCAGAAAGTTCGGGTAAATTCTCTACGGGTTGATAGAAGCCTGACACAAACACCGCTCCTTTAATTTTGGCGAAATTTTTCGCTAAAAAATTCAAAATAGCGATACAGCCTAAACTATGCCCCACAAAAATGGTTTGATCAGTAAGTTCCACATTTTGTGCAAGATGATTTAACCAGCCGTCTAATGATGGATTTTCCGAATTTGGCATATTCAGCCGCTCGCAACTTACGCCACATTTTTCAAGCTCTTGCTCTAGCCAAGGAAACCAATGTTTATCGGCATTTGCCGTATAACCGTGTACAATATAAACCTGTGCCATTTTTTCCTCCTAATTTGATTAAAGTGATTGTAGCAAAAAATGTAGTAATAGCTACAAATACCACTTACAAGGAACTCAATGAACGTTTGGATTTTATTAGCGATTTCAATTTGTTTGGAAATTGCCGCCACCAACTTATTAAAATTAAGTAACGGATTTACCAAAGCCGTACCAACCATCAGCTCACTCGCTCTGTATGGTTTATCATTTTACTTTCTCTCGATTATTTTCCGCACGCTCCCTGTCGGTATTGTGTATGCGGTTTGGTCTGGCGTAGGCATTGTGCTTACCGCCATTGTGGCTTATTTTGCATTTGGACAGAAAATCGACTTGGCAGGTTTGATTGGCATTACGTTGATTTTAGCTTGTGATGATTAGAAAGATAAATTATAACCCTTTCAACCGCTGATAAATTTCAGCAAATTTCTGGCGTTTTTCTTGATATTCGGCATAGCGTACAGGGTTTGGTTGATAAACCTGTTCTAACGGCAACGGCTGGCAGAACGTGGCGATATCCTGATTTGGATTTAACGCAATTTGAGCTAGTTTCGCAGCCCCTAATGCCGGACCAACATCGCCACCTGTGCGGTATTCAAAGGTTTTGCCGCTAATATCGGCAAGCAGTTGTCGCCAGTAGGCACTTTTTGCCCCACCACCGATGAGGGCTATGTTTTCCGCTTTCACGCCTGTTTCGTGTAACACATCAATACCTTCAGCTAAGGCGAAACTTACGCCCTCAATCACCGCTTTTGCCATTGTCGCTTGGTTGTCGTTATGGCTTAAGCCCCAGAATACGCCTTTGGCGTACGGGTCATTATGTGGTGTGCGTTCGCCTGATAAATAAGGTAAGAAAATTGCATCAGAGGCAGTTTGATTCGCCTCAACTTGTTGGAACAAGGTTGGCACATCTTTAACACCTAGCGATTTTACTGCCCAATCCACCGAAGAAGCCGCACTTAAAATCACCGACATCAAATGCCATCTATCGGGTAAAGCGTGGCAGAAACTATGCACTGCCTTTTGCGGATTTGCGTGGAATTTATCGCTCACGACAAAATAAACGCCTGATGTGCCGAGCGAGAGCATTGCTTGCCCTGTTTGGTATAAGCCAATACCGATTGCCCCAGCGGCATTATCGCCACCGCCTGCTACAATCGGCACGGATTTCATTTTCCATTGCTCGGCAAGGGTTGGGCGTAAATAGCCTGTGATTTGATTACCTTCAAATAATTTAGGCATATTTTCAATATCTAATCCGCAAGCGTTCAGTAGCGATTTGTTCCAATCTCGTTTACCTACATCAAGCCACATTGTGCCAGAGGCATCAGACATATCGGAGGCGTATTCACCACTCATTACTAAGCGGAGATAATCTTTTGGCAACAATACTTTGCTGACTTTTTCGGCAATGTCTGGCTGGTGCTTATCAACCCAACGCAATTTCGGAGCGGTAAAGCCTGGCATCATCAGATTACCTGTAATTTCACGGCTGTTTGGCACAAGTTGTTCTAACTCTTCACATTCCGCAAAACTGCGACCATCGTTCCATAAAATGGCAGGGGAAAGCACATTGTCCGCATTGTCTAACAAGGTTGCTCCGTGCATTTGCCCTGTTAAGCCGATGGCTTCTACACCGCTTAAATCTTGTTGATGAGCTAATTCAAGCATTGCTTCATTGGTGGCATTCCACCAATCTTGCGGATTTTGTTCAGACCACAATGACTTCGAGCGAGAAATCGGGAGTGATTTTTGGGTAATGGCAATAATGTGTTGATTTTCATCGAGTAACACGACTTTCACACCCGATGTGCCGAGATCGATTCCAATGTACATAAATATTCCTTTGTTATTGAATACAAGCGGTCATTTTATTCGGAACATTTGCAATTTTAAGTTTTGGAGATCTATCACCCCTCTTTGCTAAAGAGAGGGATCAGATCGAGCTTAACTTTGCAAAAAATTGATAAAAAACAACCGCTTGTAGATTAACGATAAATATAGCTATTTACCAAGTTTTCCAAGTATTCTTGCTGACCTGAAACAGGTTTCGGATCTAACGCTTGGTTTTCCACGATTTTCGCCAAATCTTCTAAACTTGCTTTGCCGTTTAGAATTTGCTGACCTAAATCTTTATCCCAGCCTGCGTAGCGATTATCCACCACTTTTTGTAATGCTTGATCTTCAATCATTTTCGCTGCACGTTTGAGTGAAAGGGCTAACACATCAATCGCTCCAATGTGTGCGTGGAATAGATCATAAGGGTCGGTACTTTGGCGGCGGATTTTTGCATCAAAGTTGAAGCCACCTGTAGTGAAACCGCCTGCTTTTAAGATTTCATACATCACAAGGGTGTTTTCTTCCACGCTGTTCGGGAATTGGTCGGTATCCCAACCTAATTGCGGATCACCTCGGTTGGCATCAATCGAGCCAAAAATATCTAATGCGGTGGCAGTCGCAATTTCGTGTTGGAAAGTATGCCCTGCAAGAGTGGCGTGGTTTGCTTCAATGTTGACTTTGATCTCTTTTTCTAGACCAAACTGTTTTAAGAAACCGTAAACGGTGGCAACATCGTAGTCATATTGATGTTTGGTTGGTTCTTGTGGTTTTGGCTCAATTAATAAAGTGCCGTTAAAACCGATTTTGTGTTTATGTTCCACCACTAACTGCATAAAGCGACCGATTTGTTCACGCTCACGTTTTAAGTCAGTGTTGAGTAGGGTTTCATAACCTTCACGTCCGCCCCATAATACATAATTTTCGCCGCCTAAGCGTTTGGTTGCGTTCATTGCGGTAAAGACTTGTGCTGCCGCCCAAGCAAAGACTTCCGGATTCGGATTGGTTGAAGCACCCGACATATAGCGAGGATTGGTAAAGCAGTTCGCCGTACCCCATAATAATTTCACGCCTGTTTCAGCTTGTTTTTGCTCTAAAATATCCACAATAGTGTTGAAATTGTGTTGATATTCTTTGAAGTTATTGCCTTCTGGGGCAATATCCACATCGTGGAAACAGTAGTAAGGAATGCCTAATTTTTGGAAAAATTCAAAGGCAATTTCCGCTTTTTGCTTCGCACCTTGCAATAAATCGCCTGTTTTTTGCCAGCTTCTGTCAAGTGAACCCACACCAAACATATCATTACCTGTCCAGCAGAATGTGTGCCAATAGCAAACCGCTAAACGCAGATGTTCTGCCATTGTTTTTCCTAAAATTACTTCATTTGGGTTGTAATGTTTGAATGCAAACGGATTGGTTGAGTTTGCTCCTTCAAATTGGACTTTCGAGATTTTGTCAAAATAGTTAGACATAATAATGCTCCTCTGAATTGGAAAATAATCTTTCGGCGACATCATCGGAAAATTACGCAAAACCTTCAATTACGATATTTCGTTTTTTGATTTAGATTATTGGTTAATGTGGCGTAGATCACAAAAGTGAAAAATCATAATGATATTAATAAATATGATAATTGAACTTCATTTGAAATCAGCCCAGACTGCTTACGGGCGAAACAGATGCTCACACATTTTCATAACCAATGAGGTGAACTATGAAACTTAAGTCTAAATTATTAGCCGTTGCTGCGGCGACTTTAATGGCATTCAGCAATGCTTCTGTTGCTAAAGATCTAAAAATCGGTATATCAATTGATGATTTACGCTTAGAGCGTTGGCAAAAAGACCGAGACATTTTTGTGAATAAAGCGGAAAGCTTAGGGGCAAAAGTCTTCGTTCAATCCGCAAATGGCGATGCAACCGCTCAAATTTCTCAAATTGAGAATATGTTAAACAAAGATATTGATGTGTTAGTGATTATTCCGTTTAACGGTGAAGTGTTATCCAATGTGATTGCTGAGGCAAAAAAAGATGGCGTTAAAGTACTTGCTTATGACCGCTTAATTAACAATGCAGATATTGATTTCTATGTTTCATTCGATAATGAAAAAGTAGGTGAACTGCAGGCTAAAAGTATTATTGAGAAAAAGCCGGAGGGGAATTATTTCCTAATGGGTGGTTCACCTGTAGATAATAACGCGAAGCTGTTCCGTAAAGGTCAAATGAAGGTGCTACAACCGTTAATTGACAGTGGAAAAATTAAAGTGGTGGGCGACCAATGGGTTGATTCT
Organism: Mannheimia sp. E30BD; assembly: GCF_041807785.1. Classification (NCBI taxonomy): domain Bacteria; kingdom Pseudomonadati; phylum Pseudomonadota; class Gammaproteobacteria; order Pasteurellales; family Pasteurellaceae; genus Mannheimia; species Mannheimia sp. E30BD. Next base: position 82,789 of record NZ_JBGTYX010000001.1, on the reverse strand, counting down.
TGGTTAGCGGAAAAAGCATTGCAAATTATGGAAAATGCACTAACAGCGAATAAAAACAACATTGATGCAGTTGTAGCTTCAAACGATGCAACCGCAGGCGGTGCAATTCAAGCGTTAAGTGCTCAAGGGTTATCCGGCAAGGTTGCAATTTCCGGACAAGATGCAGATTTAGCCGCAATTAAACGCATTATTGCAGGAACGCAAACAATGACAGTGTATAAACCAATTACTAACCTTGCAGATAAAGCCGCTGAAATTGCTGTTGCTTTAGGTAAAGAAGAAAAAGTGGAAAGCAATGCGAAATTAAACAACGGCAGCAAAGAGGTTGAGGCTTACTTATTAGAGCCTGTGGTGGTAACTAAAGAGAATATTGATGACACCGTAATTAAAGACGGCTTCCATACCAAAGATGCAGTATATAAATAAATCACTTTAATTTTTCTAGATGGCGAGGCTTCCTCGCCATTTTTGAAAATAAGGGGCTAACTAAGTATGGCGAAATTATTAGAAATGAAGAACATCACTAAAAAATTCGGTGAGGTTGTGGCATTAAATAATATTTCAATTTCCCTTGAAACCGGCGAAATACTTTCTTTATGTGGTGAAAATGGTTCAGGCAAATCAACTCTGATGAAAGTATTATGTGGAATTTATCCTGCCGGTGAGTATGAAGGGGAAATCTATTTTTCCGGCGAAAAACTGATTGCTAAAAATATCAAAGATACAGAAGAAAAAGGCATTTCGATTATTCACCAAGAATTGACCTTAGTAAAAAATATGTCGATTTTGGAGAATATGTTTTTAGGTAATGAAATTACCAAATCAGGCATTACAGATGACAATGAAATGTATCTGCGTTGCAAAACCTTACTTGAACAAGTGCAGTTGGATATTGACCCAAATACCAAAGTTGGAGAGCTAGGCTTAGGGCAACAACAGTTGGTTGAAATTGCCAAAGCATTGAATAAACAGGTACGGTTGTTGATTTTAGACGAGCCTACCGCCTCACTAACTGAAAAAGAAACCGATATTCTGCTTAATTTAATTAAAGACTTAAAAGCTCATAACATTGCTTGTGTCTATATTTCCCATAAATTAAATGAAGTGAAAGCCATTTCCGACAAAATCTGTGTCATTCGAGACGGCGAACATATCGGTACTCGCAGTGCAGAGGGAATGAGTGAAGACGATATTATTACGATGATGGTTGGGCGTGAAATTACCTCGCTCTACCCACACGAGCTACATAATATTGGCGAAGAAGTTCTTCGAGTTGAAAACTTAACTGCTTGGCATCTAACCAATACACATATCAAACGGGTTGATAATGCTAATTTTGTGCTACGCCAAGGTGAAATTTTAGGTATTGCCGGTTTGGTCGGTTCAGGGCGAACCGAGATGGCACAATGTATTTTTGGCTCTTACCAAGGCAAATATCAAGGTGATATTTTTCTGCATAAGCAACCGATTAAAATCAAAAATTGTGTACAAGCGATTGAAAACCATATTGTGATGGTGCCGGAAGATCGTAAAAAACACGGCATTATTCCGATTATGGGTGTAGGTAAAAACATTACTCTTTCTTCATTGCCACAATTTTGTTTTGGCAAGAAAGTGATTAATGAGCCGCTTGAAGAAACCATTATCAACCAGTCTATTGCGAAGCTAAAAGTAAAAACATCTTCGCCTGAATTAGCGATTGGGCGGTTAAGTGGCGGTAATCAGCAAAAGGCGATTTTAGCGAAATGTTTGCTACTCAACCCAAAAATCTTAATTTTAGATGAGCCGACACGAGGCATTGATGTGGGGGCAAAATATGAAATTTATAAACTCATCAATCAATTAGCCCAAGAAGGAATGGCGATTATTGTGATCTCGTCTGAATTGCCAGAAGTATTAGGGATTAGCGACCGTGTATTAGTTATGCACGAAGGAAAAATTAAAGCAGATCTCATCAACCAGAATTTAACCCAAGAAAAAGTGATGGAAGCGGCACTCAAGGAGTAATCTATGAACAAGTTAAAATCCATTAATTTACAAGTTTATATTATGCTGATTGCAATCATCGTAATTATGAGCTTTTTCTCTATTGCAACTGATGGTGCTTATTTAAGTGCCAGAAACATTTCTAACCTACTACGCCAAACTTCCATTACAGGTATTCTCGCCATTGGTATGGTATTTGTGATTATCTCGGCAGAAATTGACCTCTCTGTTGGCTCACTAATGGGTTTACTTGGCGGATTTGCTGCAATCAGTAATGTGTGGTGGGGCTGGCCGTTGCCTGTAACTATTCTAGTTACTGTTGTGTTAGGTTTGATGATTGGTGCTTGGAATGGTTGGTGGGTCGCTTATCAAAAAGTGCCGTCCTTTATTGTAACCCTTGCAGGTATGTTAGCATTTCGTGGTATTTTAGTGGGGATTACAAACGGCACAACCGTTTCGCCTATCAGCCAAGAGATGACGACTATCGGTCAAGGCTACTTGCCTGATATTGTAGGTATGATGTTAGGCACAATCGGTATTCTTTGCTTTATTGCGTGGGGAAGTTATCAACGCAAAGCAAGACAAAAACTCAATTTAACCGTGCCGTCTATGCCGAAAGACACCATCAAATACGGCATTGTCGCAATCACTGTGTTAGGGGCGATTTACTTACTCAATGACTATCGTGGTGTGCCATTCCCAGTATTAGTGTTAGTTGTATTAGCCATTGCAGGCACATTCTTAGCCCGCAAAACTGCCTTTGGTCGCCACGTTTATGCGATTGGTGGCAACATTGACGCAGCACGTCTTTCAGGGATTGCAGTTGAAAAAGTTAAACTTTCTATTTTTGCTCTAAACGGATTATTAGTCGCGATCGCTGGCTTAATTTTAAGCTCCCGACTTGGGGCAGGTGCTCCATCAGCAGGGCAAAATGCGGAACTTGATGCAATCGCTGCCTGTGTAATTGGTGGAGCAAGTTTAGCAGGTGGTATCGGTACAATTTACGGTGTGGTTATCGGGGCATTTATCATCGCTTTACTCGATAACGGAATGAGTATGCTTGATGTTCCAACTTTCTGGCAATATATCGTAAAAGGTGCAATTCTACTCCTTGCGGTTTGGGTAGATACCATCAGCAAGAAAAAAGCCTAAGTATTGAAGTTACAAGCGGTCGAATTTGTAAATTTTTCTGCAAATCTGACCGCTTGCGATTATGTTAATGAAGTGAATAGCTGACATCTTGGGAGGCAGCGATGAAACAACGCAGATTTGGTAAAACCAACAAAATGGTGTCAGAAATTGGGTTAGGCACTTGGCAACTTGGAACGAAATGGGGCGACCCGTTCAATCATCAAGAGGCGATGGCAATTTTAGAAACCGCTTATGAGCAAGGCATCAATTTTATTGATACCGCCGATGTGTATAACAACGGGCAAAGCGAGAAAGCGATTGGCGAAATCTTGAAAAAATACCCAGACTTTTTCTATGTGGTTACCAAGTGTGGGCGTGCGTTAAATCCGCATACCGCTGAAATGTACACGCCACAGGCAATCGAAAAATTTGTTGATGCCAGCTTAAGCCGTCTTGGCACAGAAAAGCTGGATATGATTTTGCTTCATTGTCCGCCAACGTCGGTTTATCGTAATGATGAGATTTTTGCTAAATTAGAACAGCTCAAAGCCAGCGGAAAACTCATTGACTACGGTGTGAGTATCGAAACTGTAGAAGAAGGCTTGCTGGCAATGGAGTATGACATTGCGGTAATGGAAGTTATCTTCAATATGTTCCGCCTCAAACCATTGGAGCAACTCTTCCCAACGGCTCAACAAAAAGATGTGGGTATTATCGCCCGAGTGCCACTTGCAAGCGGCTTACTTACAGGTAGATACAACGCCAACACCCAATTTGGCAAAGATGACCACCGCACATTTAACCGTCAAGGCGAAGCCTTCGATAAAGGCGAAACCTTTTCGGGTGTGGATTATCAGCTCGGCTTACAAGCAGTGGAGGAACTGAAAACTCTATTCGGCACGGAAGATTTAATTCCTCACGCCCTACGTTGGGTATTGATGAATGAAGCCGTCAGCACAGTAATTCCGGGAGCAAGTAAAGTTTTACAAGTAATTACTAACGCAGCGGTGGATAACTTCCCACCATTAACTGAAGCTGAAATGCAAAAAGTAGAAGAGATTTACAACCACTTAATCCGCCCAAGTGTGCATCATTTGTGGTAAATTTTAAAATCGGGCTAGATAATTAAGTATCTAGCCCGATTTTTACCTCTGCCAATCTTCGTAACGCAAATTTGGTACACGTTGAAATTCTTTCACATTATGGGTAATTAATGTGAGATTTTGTGCGATGGCTTGTCCTGCAATTTGCACATCATAAGTGCCAATAGGCGTGCCTTGTTTTGCAAGTTTTGCCCGAATTTCACCCGCTTGTTGAGCATCTTGTTCATTAAAGACTAATACTTCAAAGGGTAATAACGCAATTTTTGCCAAGTTTTTCTCTATATTTTGGCTTTTATAAGCTCCATAAAATAGCTCAAACATCACAATCGAAGAAACAGCAAAATCGCTTGGTTTATATTGCTTCATTGTGGTAATAAATTGGTTGTTACCGTTTAAAATCGCAATGACTGCGTTGGTATCTAATAAAAATGTCATTCAAAGCAGCTCCAATCTCGTTCTTGTGTATTTTCAGATTGGCGAGCTTCTAAGATAGCTTCTTCCATTGTGGGATCGGCTGCATCTAATAAATCAAGCCATTCCCAATCTTCCACAATTGGCTCAATAATCATCTTATTGCCCACTTTTTCAATGCGTACTTTATCAGCATTAAAGCGAAAAGATTTAGGCAAGCGCAATGCTTGGGAATTTCCGCTCCAAAAAAGTTTTGCAACCGCCATAGTTTCTCCTTAATATATACAAAAAATATATATTAAATTAAGTTTAAAACCTTCGCTTGTCAATTTCTTTTCATCTGCTTTGATCGAAAAATCATTTTATTTTATAGTGCTACTTAAAGGAGATGTGGGAGGGAACAATGACCGAGCAGTATCACAAAATCGCCCTGCTTTTTAATGCAAATAAAATTTACGATCGTGGCGTAATGCGAGGGATTGGGCAGTTTATTCAGGCTTCTCAATGCTCTTGGGATATTTTTATTGAAGATGATTTTGTCTATCATAAAAATACCATTGAAAGCCTCTCCATTGACGGTATTATTGCCGATTTTGACGATCCTGAAACCGTTGAGTTGCTAAAAGGCATTAATGTACCGATTGTCGGCGTTGGCGGTTCTTATCAAAATCCTGATTTTTACCCGAAAGTACCTTATGTCGCAACCGATAACTATGCGTTAGTGGAATCAGCATTTCTACACCTAAAGCAAAAAGGCATTAATCAGTTTGCTTTTTATGGCTACCCGGCAGAAACGGAAAAACATTGGGCGGTAGAGCGTCAAAACGCTTTTATTCAGCTGATGGAAAAATATGAACATCAACCGAATTTTTACATTGGCGACCAAACTCATTCCGATAACTGGCTCGAACTGCAAACCAAACTCGGTGAATGGCTGCAAACCTTGCCGCCCCATACAGGCATTATTGCAGTAACAGATGCGAGAGCCAGACATCTGCTACAAACTTGCGAGCATCTAAAAATTGCTGTGCCGGAGCAGCTTTGTGTGATTGGTATTGATAACGAAGAGCTGATTCAATATCTCTCTCGTGTTTCTCTTTCCTCTGTTACACAAGGCACAACACAAATTGGCTATCACGCAGCGAAGCTGCTTTATCGCAAACTCAATGATCTGCCCGTTTCGCTTAAGCCTATTTTGATCCCTCCAATAAAAGTGGAAGAACGCCGTTCGACCGATTACCGCTCTTTGCAAGATCCGCTCGTTATTCAGGCAATGCACTATATTCGCCATCGGGCTTGTCAAGGGATCAAGGTAGAACAGGTGCTGGATCATCTTAAAATTTCTCGCTCCAACCTCGAACAGCGTTTTAAAGAAGAGATGAACAAAACCATTCATCAAGCAATCCACGAGGAAAAACTGGCACGAGCAAGATATATGCTCAAATTTACCGATATTTCTACCCAAGAGATTGCCAATGTGTGTGGATATCCTTCATTGCAATATTTCTATGCGGTGTTTAAAAAAGAATTCGGCAAAACCCCGAAAGAGTTTCGGGAAGAGTAGTGACAAGCGGTCGTTTTTAGGCAAAATTTTGCATATAATGAACCATATTTGATTTATTACTCAACGCATTCCAATGACCAAACACAAACGCCCTACTTTGCAAGATATTGCTTCCCATCTCGGCATTACTAAAATGACCGTCAGCCGCTTTTTGCGTGACCCGAACACGGTGGCGAAAGAGACGGGAGAACGCATTGCTCAAGCGATAGAGCAGTTTGGTTATATTCCGAACCGAGCCCCCGATATTCTCTCGAATGCGAAAAGCAGAGCGATTGGCGTGCTTGTTCCCTCGCTTACCAACCAGGTTTTTGCTGATGTGATTAAAGGCATTGAACAGATTACCGATCAAGCAGGCTATCAAACGATGTTGGCTCACTACGGTTATAGCGAAGAAAAGGAAGAGAAGCGGATTGAATCGCTGCTCTCTTACAACATTGACGGAATTATTCTCTCGGAAAATCATCACTCCGCCCGCACCCTAAAAATGCTGGAAGTGGCTCGCATTCCTGTGATTGAGATAATGGAATGCGAAGGCGGTATTCAACAAGCGGTCGGATTTGACAATATTTCTGCAGCTCAAGCGATGGTCGAAACGATGATCCAACGTGGCAGCCGCCACATTGCCTATTTCGGAGCGAGAATGGACAAACGCTCGCAACTCAAAATGCAGGGCTACGAACAGGCGATGCGAAAACATGGTTTGACACCATTGAATATCACGACCGAAGAGCATTCCTCTTTTACGCTCGGGGCAGAACAACTCCGCCAAGCCCTCGCCCAACAGCCACAGCTAGACGGCGTGTTCTGCACCAATGACGACCTCGCTATCGGGGCGTTATTTGAGTGCCAACGCTTAGGGATTAACGTGCCTGAGCAGATCAAAATTGCCGGCTTTCACGGCCACGACGTCGGGCAATCCCTCACCCCACAACTCGCCAGCGTGATTACCCCACGCCTACAAATGGGCAGAGTCGCCGCCCAAGAACTACTCAACCGTATTCACGGCATACCGCAACAAAGCCCGATTATCAATTTGGGGTATCAGATCCATTTGGGGGAGAGTGTGTAGTAAATGACTAGATATCAGTAATATAAAATTCACCTAGCTTCTGTATTTAGAATTATTTTACACTCCAATAAATACTTCCTTTATGCGGTAATTTAATATTTGGCAACCAGAAATCTTGCCCTTTCCACCCTTTGGTTTTATCTCCGACTACACGATAAAGTGTTAAGACTAAATCGTCAGGATATTTATCTCCTAGTCTTCGATCATCTTCTGAAAGCATTGTGCCTGTGGCTCTGGTTAATTTACGGTCAGTTTTAATTAGTACATAGATTTTGAAGCTAGGACGCTGGGATTGTAATGCTTGAATAGCATCAATAAACCTTTCTTTATCCCAATCTTCTGTAACATAATGGCCTAGATTTTCTAATAGAACAAATAATGTATTAATTTCAATTTGATATAAATCACTCTTGATTTCATAGCTATTTTTTATGTTTTTAACTATATCCGTAATGGTAGCTAGATTATTCTCATTTGGTTGGCTAGGAAAATAATTTATCCCACCAATAAGTTGATTGATATTATCCAATTTTAAGACATTTCTACGAGTTGGATTGATACTCTTTGGATATATGATCTGAATTTCTTCCTGTTTACCACAAATTTGTTCAATCAATAGATTGTTGGCTTGATTAAGAGTTACAAAGAAACGATAAACATCATAAGGAATATACATTCTTAATAGTGCTCTATCTCGATCGTAACCAAAAATACGACAATGCTGCCAGAAAGTATCTGCATTTGGTTTCTTAGACATACGGCTATAATATACAGTTTGCAATTTTGGGATAGTTAATCCTCGCCCAATAACATTACCACCAATGATTATGTTGAATCCCTGTTCTAGATTAAATTCTATCTCTGTTTTAGAATTTAATACGAGCACTTTTACTTTTTTATCCTGTAAAAGTATTGAGAGATTTTCATAAATTTCTTCAAAATGATGGATATCTGGCTTGCTTGTTTGTAGATCTTGATAGTTTTCTCTAAAGACTTCTGAAAGATCTTCCCCATTATTTATAGCTTGCACCAATTCGTTTAAACAACCACGAATTTTATCAGCAAAGACTTGATGATCCTGAACTTTATGACTTGGATGAAGAGCAAAGTTGCAATTATTCTTATTGCATAAATCAAATTCAGCACATGTAATTAGAAAACTTTGTAATGCCTGTTTAACTCCATCAGAAATTTCACCGCTTTCGTCTTTCATATCCTCTAATTCACTATCAATAAATCGCGTGATATAACTTGGCGGATCAGAAAAAACAAATTTACCACCAATATAATTTTCTCCTGCTGAAAAAAAGTGGATAAATTCTGGTTTCCAGTTAGATTCTTGATGCTGTAATAATAATGATTGAGGAGTAGCTGTTAATTGAATAAAAAGAGTTTGGCAACAAGAATTTTTAATATCCTGTAAATAACGATTTATTGTACTTGCTTCCTTGTTGGTTTTATTGATATTTGTGTTTAGGCTTGCAGCGTCGGCTTCATCATCAACTATAACTAATGGGTACCCCCTTAAATTAGTTTGGCTACTAAATAAATTCCGCCATCTTTTTAATATGTGTGAATTCTTTTTAATTACAACTAAAATAGGTTTATCAGCTTTCATTACTTGCATAAAGTTATGATCACTATTTTCTGAAAGAACAATAAAACTATCCAAAGTTTGTTCGGCTCGTTTTACAGTTTGTTGTTGTAAATCAACACTGTCAGTTGTTAGATAAAGAAAGACTTTATGATTACCTGTATTAGCTAATGCACTTAATACACCTAGTACTTGTGCTGTTTTACCACTTTGAACCTCTCCAAATAACAGTATATTTTGCACTTTTTGAGGAATAGAGTTTTCTAATTTTTCAATAAAACCACTTGCCGTATTTTTAACAGATTCTGATAATTCAGGTGGTGCTAGTTTATTCAAATAGGTTTGTAGCATTATTTATTCCCCTTGAAAGAAAGCAACCAAATATCGGGATTATCTGTCGAGCGGAATTCAAAATGATCATTACCATATTTTCTGAGAGTTTCTTCTGTGACAGGTTCGCCAGTTTGCAGGCAATCATTGGCTTCTAAGCGACCTTTAATCCATTTGCCTAATGTTTTCAAATCTTCTTTTGAACGGAAGTTTTTCGCAAAATCACCATTGGTATTACATTGGAATTTCCAGCCATCATCAGTAATCACTGTGAATTCTTTATTATAAGGATAGCCATCTAGTCGTGTGATTTTATTGGATACAATTAATTCAACCTCATACCAAGAACGAGGTTTAATAAAACCTCGTTGGTCAATCCTGCCTTTACCAAAAAAACAATTTAAATTACTTCTTTCTTTTGTTTTTATAGGGATTGAAAATTGATATTGGGCAGGCTGTTTGAAAAGCATATTCACCTTATTAAGATCAACTTTCTCCACACCTAAACAATTTTCTAAATGAACATTATGCGGAATGAAAATAGTAGGTTCATTTGCTTGGTTTATTGGTGTACCTAATTTATGAATTGTTTGTTGAATATTTTTTCTTAATTTAAATGCACTTTCTTGCTCGTTCAAATGAAGCATTGTTTCATAAGTACGTTCTAAATTATCCCAAAAACAGGTTAAATTTGCTGAACCAATTAAACCATCAAATTTATTTTGGTTTTTGAATGAATACATTTTTCCGTGGAATTTTACGAATTGAGAAACATATACATTACCTCGTTGGCTACTGCATAAGAAATTATGTAATTCACATAAACTATTATATTGAGGTAGACTAAATCCTTCTAAATAATGCATACCGACTAGTAAATCTATCTTCTGTATTTGATTGTTCAATTCTAAAATTCTGTGCAATTCTTTAACTGCATCGTTAGAAACATACCCTGTAGCCATTAAAACTTCATCTGATGACTTGAATAAATCAAACCAAACTGAATTAAGTGATTTTTCAGTGATTTTTGCATTAGAAAAATTGGAAAAAACGGTATTCATCTTTTCCCTCCTCGAATCCTATTCAAACGATCTTGGAATATCACAGATTTTTCTTCTTCTAATTTTTTATATAAATTAGTTTTAGGATAGCTATCTAAAAATAGTGGTAATATTGAGTTTGCTAATTCCACTACGCCTTGTGGTGGAACTGCATTTCCAATCTGGCGACGCACTTCGGTTGTCGAGCCAACAAACTCAAAATCATCAGGAAAACTTTGAATCCTTGCCCGTTCTCTATTGGTAAAAGCTCTAGGTTCAGGATAGTGATATCCCCAAGTGCCTCCACCACCAGCAGCAATGATGGTTTTCGATGGTTCATTGCGATGCATTCGACGATAAACATGACTAATCATTCCTTTTACATAAAGAGGATGATCTTTCGGTATATCTGTAAAATTTCCACCTTCAGGAATAAGTGAGAGCATTTCCCTTGTTTTACTACTGATTTTCATCAGCTCATTATTTTTTGCATTTAGAGGTATATTTGATACTGCTTGTCCTGCTGTAACATAGGGCTTTAATCCATTTTTGCCATTTTCGCTATGCGTTGGCTTAGGATGATGAAAATCAAAGCCAGTATCTAGCCTAATTCCAACAATTAGTACTCGTTCACGAAATTGAGGAACACCAAATTCAGCAAAGTTGTAGAGTTTTGCCTGAACATAGTAACCACAGCTTTCGAAGTCAGTAATAATTTGCTGAATTGCTTTTTTCTTATTTGCTGTAAGTAATCCTTTTACATTTTCTGCTACAAACGCTTTCGGCTTTTTAGCATTTACAAAGCGTAAAAAGCTCTTATAGAGATTCCCTCGTTCCCCATCTAAACCTGGTTGTTTCCAAATCATAGAGAAATCTTGGCAAGGGAAACCTCCGAGAATAATGTCACAATCGGGAATACTAGGGTCATTTGGATCAATTTGTTCGATATCACCTTCAACAATAACATCAGCGATATTTTTGCGGAAACTTTCACATGCCCAATGGGAAAAATCATTTGCCCATATAGTTTTATAGCCAGCAAAATGAAAACCTAAGTCTAATCCTCCACAGCCAGAAAATAGCGATAGGATTTTAGGTTTATATGGAGTATCGAATAGAGAAATTTGGCTAGGTTGCATAGGATCTATCTCCTATACAAAAGGTAGAAAAAATTTCTTGAATAGAGCTTAAGAGATAGGTATGCTCTAAAAACGCAACGCAACGCAACGCAACGCAACGCAACGCAACGCAACGCAACGCAACGCAACGCAACGCAACGCAACGCAACGCAACGCAACGCAACGCAACGCAACGCAACGCAACGCAACGCAACGCAACGCAACGCAACGCAACGCAACGCAACGCAACGCAACGCAACGCAACGCAACGCAACGCAACGCAACGCAACGCAACGCAACGCAACGCAACGCAACGCAACGCAACGCAACGCAACGCAACGCAACGCAACGCAACGCAACGCAACGCAACGCAACGCAACGCAACGCAACGCAACGCAACGCAACGCAACGCAACGCAACGCAACGCAACGCAACGCAACGCAACGCAACGCAACGCAACGCAACGCAACGCAACGCAACGCAACGCAACGCAACGCAACGCAACGCAACGCAACGCAACGCAACGCAACGCAACGCAACGCAACGCAACGCAACGCAACGCAACGCAACGCAACGCAACGCAACGCAACGCAACGCAACGCAACGCAACGCAACGCAACGCAACGCAACGCAACGCAACGCAACGCAACGCAACGCAACGCAACGCAACGCAACGCAACGCAACGCAACGCAACGCAACGCAACGCAACGCAACGCAACGCAACGCAACGCAACGCAACGCAACGCAACGCAACGCAACGCAACGCAACGCAACGCAACGCAACGCAACGCAACGCAACGCAACGCAACGCAACGCAACGCAACGCAACGCAACGCAACGCAACGCAACGCAACGCAACGCAACGCAACGCAACGCAACGCAACGCAACGCAACGCAACGCAACGCAACGCAACGCAACGCAACGCAACGCAACGCAACGCAACGCAACGCAACGCAACGCAACGCAACGCAACGCAACGCAACGCAACGTATTTTAATCATTTGAAATAAAGTGAAGTGCATTTTTTTACCCTAGTGTAAAATTTTGTACATTATGCCGCAATCATAATAAAAATGCGGCTTTTTTGCTGAAATAATCTAAAAAATTAACTGTTTTATCTTAAATCAACTCTTCCACAACCCCCACACATCTATCCACCACCTCTTCAAAACTGCCGTCAATATCAATAAAGATCACATCAGGCTCGTCTGCTTGGGGGATTTCGAGGGTGTTGAACTGGCTTTGCAGCATTTCAGGCTTCATAAAATGCCCTTTGCGTTGTTGCATTCGCTCTAATACCAGCTCAAATGAGCCGTTTAGGAACAGAAATTTGACATCGGTATTGCCTTCACGGATTTGATCACGGTATTTTTTCTTTAATGCCGAGCAGACAATAATCCCTTTTTCGCTTTTCTGTTCAAGGCTAAATGCCGCATCGTTAATGCGTTCCAACCACGGGCGGCGATCGTCATCGTTTAGCGGTGTGCCACCAGCCATTTTGACGATATTTGCACGGGGGTGGAGGTCGTCCCCGTCAATCAATTTCATACCTAATTTTTGTGCAATAGCCGTGCCAACAGAGGTTTTCCCTGTGCTAGATACCCCCATTAAGATAAATGCTTTTCCTTGAGACATTTGTCTACTCCTATGTTATCGGTAACTTTTATTTGAGCTTAATTTAGCAGGTTAAAACGAAAAATCATCTGCTATTTCTGAAAAATTTGAAGTAGATCACAAATTTAAAATAAAAAATAACGAATTATTTACAAGTTTAGTTTTTATCGTTATGTTACCGATAACAATTTATTATGGAGAAAATAGTATGTTACTTTTCATTATGTTTGCCGCAATTTTATTATTGCTGGTATTAATTATTAAATTTAAGGTTCACGCCTTTGTTGCCTTAATTATTGTGAGTTTACTCACCGCATTAGCAGCAGGTATTTCTGTAGATAAAATATTGCCGACTCTATTAAACGGCTTTGGCGGTACGCTTGCTTCTGTTGCATTGCTAGTAGGTTTGGGAGCGATGATTGGTCGTTTGCTTGAAATCACAGGCGGAGCAAAAGTGTTAGCGGATACACTGATCAACAAATTTGGTAAAGAGAAAGCACCATTTGCATTGGGTGTAGCATCATTGTTATTCGGCTTCCCAATCTTCTTTGATGCTGGTTTAGTGGTAATGTTGCCGATTATTTTTAGTGTAGCGAAACAGTTTGGCGGTTCAGTATTGCGTTATGTATTCCCATCTGCAGGGGCATTTGCGGTAATGCACGCTTTCCTTCCTCCACATCCTGGCCCGGTTGCTTCGGGCGATTTACTTGGCGTAAATATGGGCTTATTGGTGTTAGTTGGCTTGGTTTGTGCAATTCCAACTTGGTACATCGGTACTTATATGTTCAGCCAATTTATCAGCAAACGTATTCATGTTGATATACCAAAAGCATTTTTGAACGGCTTATCTGCAAATGAAATGGCGGTACAAAATCCACCAAGTTTCGGTAAAGTGCTGACGGTGCTATTACTACCGATTATCTTAATTTTATTCGATACAGGTTTAAACACACTCTCTGTTGCGAAAGTAGTGGACGGCAACGAACTTTGGGTGCAAAGCCTACGTTTAATTGGAAAAACGCCAGTAGCATTATTGATTACCCTGATTGTGGCAATTATTCTTCTGCGTGATAATCGTAGCTTAGACCAAATCGAAAAAATTTGTAACAACGCACTTGGTCCAATTTGTTCTATCGTGTTAGTAACGGGTGCTGGCGGTATGTTTGGTGGTGTGTTGCGTGCAAGTGGTATTGGCGATGTCTTGTCTGAAATGATGGCAGATACGGGAATGCCGATTGTCGTTGCAGCCTTTATTATCGCAACAGTTTTCCGTGTTGCACAGGGTTCAGCAACGGTGGCTTTAACCACAACGGCGGCGTTAATTGCTCCAATGGTGGCAGCTGCAACAGATTTAAGTCAGTTTGACCTTTGCTTTATTGTGATCTCAATCGCTTCAGGTGCAACTGTGCTATCTCACGTGAACGATTCAGGCTTCTGGCTTATCAGCCGTTTCCTTGAAATGGACGAAAAAACTACGCTGAAAACGTGGACAATGTTAGAAACCTCCATCGGTTTAACAGGCTTTGCTTGTGCATTGATTGGTAGCTGGTTACTTTAATCTCATTCTTACAAGCGGTCGATTTTCTTCAGAATTTTGCAAATTCTGAAGAAAATCGACCGCTTGTTTTTTTATATAACTATTGAAATTTTCCCTTTAATTGGAGTAGATTATAGGAATTCCGTTCTATTTTTAATCATTTAACAGGAGTGATTATGTCAAACACCCAATTTTCTTTACTGGATTTTAGAGCTTATATCAACGGCGAATTTATAGAAGGCAACAAAACCTTTGAGGTTACGAATCCAACTACTGGCGAGGTAATCGGCAAGGTTGCAGATTTAGAGGCAGAAGACGCTCGTTTAGCGATTGAAAAAGCGGTTATCGCACAGAAAAAATGGCAGACATTGTTACCGAAAGAGAGAGCAACAATTTTACGCAAATGGTTTGATCTCATTAATCAAAACAAAGAGGAACTGGCTCAAATTTTGAGTTTAGAGCAAGGTAAACCCATTACTGAAAGCTGTACTGAAATTACCTACGGAGCAAGTTTTATTGAATTTTATGCGGAAGAGTGCAAACGGATTTATGGGGATGTGTTGCCACAAGATAAACCTGATCATCGTTTAATGGTTATCAAGCAGCCGATTGGCGTGGTCGCAGCAATTACTCCGTGGAACTTCCCAAATGCGATGATTACTCGCAAAGCAGCTCCTGCCTTAGCTGCCGGTTGTGCCATTGTGTTCAAACCTGCGGCAGAAACGCCACTTTCTGCTATCGCGTTAGCTAAATTAGCCGAGCAGGCGGGCATTCCAGCAGGTGTGTTTAACATTGTTACTGCGGAGCAATCAGAAGATATTGGCAAGGAATTAACCACTAATCCAAGTGTAAGAAAAGTAACCTTTACGGGTTCGACTCGTGTTGGTAAGATTTTGATGGGACAATCAGCAAGCACGGTTAAAAAATTAGCCTTAGAACTAGGCGGCAATGCTCCAGCAATCGTGTTTGATGATGCAGATTTAGACAAAGCGGTTGAAGGCGTGTTTGCCTCAAAATTCCGCAATGCAGGGCAGACCTGTGTTTGTGCTAACCGTATTTATGTACAAGCGGGCATTTATGAGCAATTTATTGCAAAATTCAAACAAAAAGTTGAACAGATTAAACTCGGAGTACCAACAGAACCAGATGTTACAATGGGGGCGTTAATCAGCCCGAAAGCGGTAGAAAAAGTGGAAGAGCACATCAAAAATGCTCTTTCTTTGGGAGCAGAATTGGTGTTAGGTGGTAAACGCCACGAACTCGGTGGCACATTCTTCCAACCCACTATTTTAAAAAATGTTACCCAAGAGATGAAAGTCGCCCGTGAGGAAACCTTTGCACCACTTGCTCCAATTTTCAAATTTGAAACAGAAGAGGAAGTTATCCAATGGGCAAACGACACCGAGTTTGGCTTAGCTTCTTATCTCTTTAGTGAAAATCTTTCACGCATTTGGCGAGTATCTGAGCAGTTGGAATACGGCATTGTTGGTATAAATGAAGGGCTGATCAGCAACGAACTCGCCCCATTCGGCGGTGTGAAAGAGTCTGGCATCGGGCGAGAAGGCTCAAAATATGGCTTAGATGAGTTTTTAGAGATGAAATATCTTTGTATGAAGATTTAGTAGAAAGGGACGCAAAGCGTCCCTTTTTTGCAATATTTCTCAGAAATATGACCGCTTGTGTTATTCAAATTTTGTTTTATAGGCTTCACTATTTACCCATAAATGATCTTGCTCCCAAGTGAATTTCCACTTGCGAACAGGGCCTGCCATTACATTCAGATAATAGTTGTTATAACCGGCAATAGTGGCAACGGGGTGGTAGCCTTTTGGTACTTTTACCACGTTCTTATCATAAACTGCCATACATTCGTCTAGGGTACGATCATCGGTATAAACTCGCTGTAAAGCAAAACCTTGTGGTGGATCGAAGCGGTGGTAATAAGTCTCTTCTAAATAGGTTTCTTGTTCGGAATTTTTGTCATCGTGTTTATGGCTTGGGTAAGAGCTGGTATTGCCTTCATCAGTAAATACTTCTACAACTAATAAGCTATCTGCAGGTTCAGTTTCTGGCAGAATATTATGCACTAAGCGTTGATTGTTACCGAAGCCTCGTTTTTCAACCCCGACATCTTCTGGGCTAATCAGTCGTACAGGATAATTCCCCTGACTTGGTGCTTTGCAAACCGCTAGTTCTAATTGACTGCTTGTTTCCACTTTCACTTGCTTGTGTGGCGGAATATAGACGGAATAAGGTGGGATTTTTTCAAATGGGCTGGCTCGGTTGCCGATATTTTCAAAACGATATTCATCAACAAACACCGATCCTTTGCCTGCAACGAAAACAAGACAAAGTTCATCTTCGCCACTCTCTAAGGTAATAGATTGATTGTCTAACTGATAAGCAGCAAAGCCAACATATTCCCAATTAGCATTTTGCGAGGTAATGTCTTGAATTAAACCGTTTGGCTGAGTCTGTGGTTTAGAAAGTAAGAAGCTCATAATATCTCCTGTATAAATTCATAATAATGACAACCTTACTATAACGCAGATCATTTCTTTTGGGGATAAGCAATCTTCAAAGTTGTTATCAAGATCACAAAAATGAAATAAATTTTTCATTCTTGTTCTATTTGTATTGATATTTTCTATTTTTAAGAGTAGTTTATGGAGTGTCTTTTGTCTATCCTCAATTCATAATTTGATAAGGAGTTTTCGATGAGCCAATTTGTGCAAAACTTTATTAATGGCGTAGCGGTTGAAAGCCAAAGCCAACGCTTTACCTCCGTATTTAACCCGGCAACCGGCGAAGAAACTAAAAAAGTGAAGTTAAGTACTGCTACTGAAGTAGATTCAGCGATTGTTGCAGCTGATACTGCATTTAAAAGCTGGTCGCAGCAATCTCCACTTCGTCGTGCTAGAATTTTATTTAAATTCAAAGAGTTACTAGAAGCAAACTTTGATGAGTTAGCTCGTCTTATTAGCTCTGAACACGGTAAAGTTTATTCAGATGCAATTGGAGAATTAACGCGTGGTTTAGAAGTGGTTGAGTTTGCAACGGGTATTCCACATTTACAAAAAGGCGAATTTTCTGCCAATGCAGGACGTGGTATTGATATCCACTCTATCCAACAGCCACTAGGGGTTGTAGCAGGCATTACGCCTTTTAACTTCCCTGCAATGGTGCCGATGTGGATGTTCCCTGTTGCACTGGCTTGTGGTAATACCTTTGTGTTAAAACCTTCTGAAAAAGACCCGAGTGTCTCAATTCGTTTAGCCGAATTATTAAAAGAAGCGGGCTTGCCTGATGGCGTATTCAATGTAGTGCAAGGTGATAAAGAAGCGGTTGATATTCTTTTAACCGACCCACGTATTCAAGCAGTAAGTTTTGTAGGCTCAACAGCGATTGCCCAATATATTTATGAAAAAGGCTCTGCAAATGGTAAACGAGTTCAAGCCTTAGGTGGTGCGAAAAACCACGCATTAATTATGCCAGATGCTGATGTTCAAAACACAGTAAATGCACTGCTTGGTGCTGCATTTGGTGCAGCAGGTGAGCGTTGTATGGCGTTATCTGTTGCAGTGGTGGTTGGTGATGAACTGGCAGATAAAATCGTAGAAGAGTTAATTCCAAAAGTGAAAGCACTGAAAATCGGTACAGGTTTATTGCCGGAAGGCGAAACAGAAAACGATATGGGGCCGGTCATTTCCAAAGAGCATAAAGCGAAAATTGAAAGCTATATTGACCAAGGTGTTGCACAAGGTGCGAAACTCTGTGTGGACGGTCGTGGTTATAAAGTGGCTGGACACGAGAATGGCTATTTTGTTGGCGGAACGCTATTTGATAATGTCACCCCTGAAATGACGATCTGGCAAGATGAGATCTTTGGGCCGGTACTGTCGGTAGTGCGTGTAAAAGATTATGCAGAAGGCATTGATTTGATTAACAGCCATCAATACGGTAATGGTAGTGCGATCTTCACGGCAGATGGCGACTCTGCTCGTCAATTTACCCAAGATGTTCAGGTTGGTATGGTGGGGGTGAATATTCCTATTCCAGTGCCGATGGCATTCCACTGCTTTGGTGGTTGGAAAGCCTCTATCTTCGGGCCATTAAATGTCTATGGTACAGATGGTGTGCGTTTCTATACTCGTATGAAAACCATTACAACTCGTTGGCCAGACAGCTCTGTGCGTAGCCAAGCGGCATTTAACTTCCCAACGTTATAATTATAATTCTTCCTTTTTTGAGTGTTTAGCGGTGAGTAATCACCGCTTTTTTTATAATTGCAGTGGTACTGTTTTTTTAGATGTTGATTTCAGCAACGATTGCAAAAAATTCTCGAATTCTGACCGCTTGTTTTTATTCTTATTATTTTTCTCTTAAAAATGTGATCTGCGTAACAAATTTGAAACAAAGTATTTGGAGTGAAATTTTTAGAGTGCTATATTTCTTTTTGAAAAATTTATTTCATTTAATTTTATTTTTGAAATAAGACTTCATTTTTTCTTCGAAGTTTGAAGTAAGGCTGGCAGTAATGCTGTTAATTCCAATCTCACAAGAGGATTTTGTATGAAAATGCGTATTAAATTTGCGTTAAGTGCTTTAACACTGGGCTTAGCAATGAATAGCTTTGCAAAAGATGAACTTGTTGTATTTAGTTTACCAAACCTATCTAGCCCGTTTGAAGTTCAGCTACAAAAAGTAGCAGTAGAAACCAGTAAGAAGTTAGAGATTAAATTGCAAGTATTAGATGGGCAAAGTTCATCAACCAAGCAGGCTTCTGATTTAGAAAATGCGATTACGCGTGGAGCGAAAGGTATCATTATTTCCCCAAATGATGTGAATGCGATTTCAGGAGCGGTGGAAGAAATTATTCAAGAGAAAATTCCTGCTGCAACATTAGACCGCAAAGTTGAAAGTAGTAAACCAGTTCCACACTTTGGTGCAAATAACTACACTGGCGGTCAAGAAGTGGCAAAAGCAGTGAAAGCGAAATATCCAGAGGGTGCAAGAATTATTTTATTAACTGGTCAGCCGGGTTCAACGTCGAATATTGAGCGTACTAAAGGTATTCGTGATGAATTAGCAGCCGGTGGCGATAAATATAAAATCGTGGTTGATCAAACCGGTAACTGGTTACGCTCAGAAGGTTTACGCATTATTGAAAGCGTATTACCAACATTAAAAGAAAGACCAGATGTGATTATTTCTGCAAACGATGATATGGCGTTAGGTGCAATCGAAGCATTACGCAGTCAAGGCTTAAAAGCGGGCGATATTTTAGTTACAGGCTTTGACTCTACGCCGGAAGCCCTTGCCCGTGTAAAAGATGGTTGGTTATATCTGACGGCTGACCAACGCCCAAGTTTTGCGGTAAGCACCGCATTAGAGCAAGTGGTTGGCAATATCCGTGAGAGCAAAGAAGTGAGCGGTGCGGACTATCCGCCAAAAATTATCCTGAAAGATAATCTGCAAGAAGCAGAACGTTTTGCAGAAATCAGTGAATAATTTATCTGCCTTCCGGCTGAGGCCGGAGGGCGTTTTTTACGGAGGTTGTATGTCTACTCCCTTACTTGAAGTGAAAGATCTGACAAAAAGTTTCTCTGGAGTGATGGCACTCAATGGCGTGAAACTGACTGTGGGAAAAGGCGAGGTTCACGCACTGTTGGGTGAAAACGGTGCAGGAAAATCGACCTTATTAAAGGCACTTTCAGGCGCTCAGCCACAAACAAGTGGCGAAATTATCTTTAACGGTGAAACCTTAAGTTTGAGCGATTCACCGTTTGATCGCCAACTCAAAGGCATCGTAACGATTTATCAAGAATTTAACTTACTACCGAATATGACGGTTGCTGAAAATTTCTTTTTGGGCAGAGAACCGGTGAAAGGTTTATTCGTTAATGAAAAAGCCGTTAATGATGAAGCACAGATGGTGCTAGATAATCTAGGCTTAAATATCAAACCAGATACCCAAGTCTCCTGTTTAAGTGTTGCTCAACAACAGATGGTTGAGATTGCCAGAGCGATGACCTTAAACGCGAAATTGATCATTATGGACGAGCCGTCTGCGGCATTAAGTGATAAAGAGGTTGAGAAACTTCATCAAATTGTAAGAGATCTTAAAAGTCGTGGTGTGAGTGTTATCTATGTTACCCATCGCTTAAATGAAGTGTTTGCCTTATGCGATCGCTTTACCGTTTTCCAAGATGGTCGTTATTCCGGCGAAAGCGAGGTAAAAAATGTTACGGTTGATGGCATCATTCGAATGATGGTAGGTCGTGAAGTTGCCTTTACACGTCGTCCACCTGAGGAAACCCATCATACTCATCGTCCTGTGCGTTTAGCAGTAAAAAATTTACATCGTGAAAAACCGGCACTTGATCCTCACGGCATTGCATTACACGGTGTGTCTTTCAACATTCACGAAGGCGAAGTATTAGGTATTGCAGGCTTAGTCGGTGCTGGTCGAACTGAAATTGCTCGCTGTTTATTTGGAGTGGAAAACTATACTGCTGATGAAATCAGCCTAGATGGCAAACCTTATGCAGCAACTTCCCCATTAGATGCTTTAGAAAAAGGGGTGGCATTAGTGCCAGAAGATCGTAAAAAAGAAGGTCTGGTGTTAGGCTTACCGATTAAAACTAATATGACATTGCCGATTTTGAGTAAATTGCTTAAAGGCAATCTGTTTGTCGATAATCAAAAAGAAGATGCTTTAATTGAAACTTATCGCCAAGCACTGCGAATTAAAATGGCAAGTAGCGAGTTAGAAGCTCGTAAATTGTCAGGTGGTAATCAGCAGAAAGTGATTTTGGCACGCTGTATGGCGTTAAATCCAAAGGTGCTAATCGTTGATGAACCGACACGAGGTATTGATGTGGGGGCGAAATCGGAAGTTCACCAAGTGTTGTTTGATATGGCAAAACAAGGTGTAGCAGTATTGGTTATTTCCTCCGACTTGCCTGAAATTATGGCAATTTCAGACCGTATTATTACGTTATCTGAGGGAAGGGTAACAGGTGAAATTCACGGCGATGATGCGACCGAAGAAAAATTAATGTCAATGATGGCTGTTGGTGTTCAACGTGGGCACGCAGCGTAAGAGAGGTTTGTATGGCAACACAATTTTTAAAAAATCTGGGAATGGTCGATGACAAAGGCAAAATCGATTTTATCGCTTTCTTTGAACGCTTTGGGGTACTGATTTTCTTAATTTTGTTAGTGATTTTCTTCACTTCACAAAACAGTGCCTTCCTATCTCAACGCAATATTTATAATGTTTTAACCGAAGTATCGATCTTCGGCATTATGGCAGTGGGTATGACCTTTGTGATTTTAACCGCAGGGATTGACCTTTCTGTCGGCTCAATTTTAGCGGTAACAGCAATGTTTGCTGCTTATGTCATCAAAGGCGATAATACAGTTACGGTTGAGCCGGGGGCTTGGGGCGGTATGAGCTGGTTACTGGGCTTAGGTATCTGCTTAGCACTTGGTACATTTATTGGCTGGTTACACGGACTAGGTGTTACCAAACTTAAATTACCTCCTTTCATTGTTACTCTTGGTGGTATGACTATTTGGCGTGGTGTTACTTTAGTATTAAATAACGGCTCACCAATTGCTGGTTTTGATGAAGGCTACCGCTGGTGGGGACGTGGTGATATTTTAGGTGTACCAGTGCCGGTAGTGATTTTTGCCGTAGTCGCCATTATCGGTTACTTCGCATTGCATAAAACCCGCTGGGGACGCTATGTGTACTCGGTAGGCGGCAACCCGGAAGCAGCCCGTTTAGCGGGTGTTAATATTAACCGTACCTTAGTCAGTGTTTATGTGGTGATCGGAGCATTGGCGGGACTTGCCGGTTTCATTCTCTCCGCCCGTTTAGGCAGTGCCGAATCTGTTGCTGGTGTTTCTTTTGAGTTACGTGTAATTGCCTCAGTGGTTATCGGCGGAACTTCCCTAATGGGGGGATACGGACGAGTCACAGGCACCATCATCGGCTCAATTATTATGGGCGTATTGATAAACGGTTTAGTGCTGATGGACGTTTCCGCTTACTACCAACAAATCATTATGGGCTTAATCATCATCCTTGCCGTTGCCTTCGATACCTATGCGAAGAGCAGACGAGGAGCGTTATAGATAGCTAACACAAGCGGTCTGATTTTGTAAAAATTTTGCAAAACCAGACCGCTTGTTTATTACCCCCCTCTTTAGAAAAGAGGGGTTGGGGGAGATTTGACAGGAGAGATTAGCGTAGAAAATAATCCAAAAATTCAATGTATTATTCTCTTTCGCTATCCGTCACTACTGCCAAATTTCTCTTACCCTCGAGCCGTTCAAAGAAAGGATATTACATATTCTTAAAGATTAAGGATACTTTATGAAAACCATCAAAATCGGCTTAGTTGGCACCGGCTATATTGGTCGCTGCCACGCCATTGCCTACGCTCAAGCCCCTACCCTCTTTCCACTTAAAGGCAAAATCCAACTGGAATACCTTGCCGAAATCAACCAAGCATTAGCCGATCAAAAAGCCCAAGAATTTGGCTTTCAGCGTGCTACTGACGATTGGCGAAAATTGGTTGCTGATCCGAATGTCGATGTGGTTGACATTTGCACACCAAATTTTCTGCACAAAGAAATTGCCTTAGAAGCGATTAAACACGGCAAACACGTCTATTCAGAAAAACCGCTTGCACTCACCGCCCAAGATGCCAAAGAAATGGTGATTGCCGCTCAACAAGTAGGAGTTAAAACCTTGGTCGGTTTCAACTATATCAAAAATCCAACCACCCAACTGGCTCGCCAAATTATTCAAAACGGCGAAATCGGCGAGGTGGTGCATTTCTACGGCACGCATAACGAAGATTATCTCGCCAACCCTAATACCCCGATTGATTGGCACTGCTACAAAGCCAAAGCCGGGCTTGGTACGTTGGGGGATTTAGCCGCACATATTGTCAGTATCGCACACTATTTGGTTGGTTCAGACATTGAGCGTGTTATCGGCGATATGCAAACAGTGATTGAAGAACGCCCGAATCCGCACAATCCGGCAGAAAAAATCAGAGTAGAAAACGAAGATCAGGCAAGTAGTCTTGTGCGATTTGCTAATGGGGTAATGGGCACGCTCGAAAGCTCACGCATTGCCTGCGGGCGTAAAATGGGGCTGACCTATGTCGTAACCGGCACCAAAGGCTCGCTCAGCTACACCCAAGAACGAATGGCAGAACTCAAACTTTATCTGCACGATGATGACAAATCCCGCCAAGGATTTAAAACCATTTTAGTCGGCCCGGAGCACCCTGACTACGCTGCTTTTTGCGTGAGTGCCGGTCATGGTATCGGTTTTAACGACCAAAAAGCGGTGGAAATCCGTGATCTCATCAACGGAATCGCCGCCGATGACCCAATGTACCCCGATTTTGAAGAGGGCTATAAAATCTCCCGTGTATTGGAAGCGATTGCGAAATCGGCGGAGGAGAAAAGGTGGGTGGATGTGAGTGAGATTTAATAATTACATTAAAATCGAAACCTATCTCAAATTGGTTGAGATACGTTTTTTACATTTAAGGAAAAATTATGAGTTCAATTAAAGAAATTTTTAGCACAAAAAACAGCCCTATCAATGTTCTTATGCAAACAGAATGGTTTTTAGGCTTCATATTGATAGTTGTTTATTTGGATGCTTACTTCCAACTTGTTCATCAAGTGCCTATCTATATTGCAATACAGCAAAGGGAAATATATCTCACAAATGCCATTGATTATATTGCAGCAATTTCTTTCTTCTCAATAACATTTACGGCGTTGTTTACACTAATGCGTTTCTTACATATTTTTTTACTTTCAAATTTATTGGATAAAATAGGCTGCAAAACCTATGAATTACCTAAATCAGAGGAAGCTAAAGATTTTAAGAGAATCTCAGACTTAAAAATACAAGCTGTTAGAGAGAATAATAAAGAACTAAGATACTATTGTGAAAAAGCAGAAGAAAAAATTAGAATGAGAACATCAATATCTCGCCGTTTTTTAGGTATTATTTTTTTCACAATTATTCATATATACTTTGCAAAAGAGTGGGAAAATTATCCTCTTATGTTCAGATTTATTTTTGAATATCTAGAAACTCAACCAGAGGATTTTAGATCTTTTGTTCATTTTGTATTAATTCTTTTAATGGTTCCTGTTTTTTATTTGCTTGAACAATCAATCAAAATTGAAAACGATTATATTTATTTCTCAAGTGATAATAAATAAAAACCCAAGCGGTCGATTTTGCAGAATTTTATACAAAACCGACCGCTTGTATTAGTAATAAATTACGCCACTTCACTCAATTTCACTGGTCGGTTTTCTTCCAGTGATTTTTTCGCAGCTAAGGCGATAAGTACCGGTTGTAAGCCGTCATTGCCGTTTACCGGTGTTGGTTTGTCGTTTACGACAGAATCCACGAAGCAGCTGATTTCGTCAGCGAAAGATTGCATATAGCGTTCTAAGAAGAAGTATTTTGGTTTTTCTGCAATCACGCCATTTTCGCCAGAGAACACCGCTGTTGAACCTGTGTCGTTAGTGATGTGGATTGCTCCTTTTGAGCCAAATACTTCTGCTCGTTGGTCATAACCGTAAGCAGCTTTACGGCTGTTGTCGATCACGCCGATTGCTCCATTTGCTAATTTGAGCGTAATTACCGCAGTATCGATGTCGCCTGCTTTGCCAATTTCAGGGTTTACCAGAACGGTACCCACCGCAAACACTTCTTCCACTTCGCTGCCAGAGAGGTAACGAATCATATCGAAGTCGTGAATGGTCATATCGAAGAACATACCACCTGATACTTTTACATATTCGATTGGTGGTGCATCAGGATCACGAGAAGTAATACGAATGAGGTGTGGTTCGCCAATATCGCCAGCGGCAACACGATCTTTGATCGCTTTGAAGTTATGGTCGAAACGGCGATTGAAACCCACTTGGAATTTCACACCTGCTTTTTCTACAGCTTCCAATACTTCACGAATTTTTTCAGGATCGGCATCAACTGGTTTTTCACAGAAAACGTGTTTACCAGCTTGTGCTGCTTCAATTGAAATCGGGGCGTGAGTGTTGGTGGAAGAGCAGACTAATACAGCATTAATTTCTGGGTCTTGCAGAATTTGTTTGTAGTCATCATAAACTGCTGGGATACCCATTGATTTTGCCCAATCGGTCAATTCATTAGTAACTTTAACATCAGAAATCGCTTTGATTTCTGCCCCTTTTACATATTTGCTGATACTTTCGGAGTGAACTCGACCGATACGACCTGCACCAATAATACCTACTTTTAACATATTAAACTCCTGCCACTTCACGGATATAGTTTCTGCCTTTTAAGGCGTATTCAAATGGGTTTGCGATTGCTGGATCTTGTTCTGCTTCTACCACCATCCAGCCTTTGTAGTCGTGTTTTTCTAAAATATCGAAAATCGGACGGAAATCAATGACACCATCGCCCGGCACGGTAAATGTGCCTTTTTTCACACCTTCTAAGAAGCTCAAATCTTTCGCTTTCACTTCTGCAACAACTTCATCTCGCACATCTTTTAAGTGCACGTGGATAATACGGTCGATATATTTTTCCAGCACGCCGAGCATCGCTTTTTGGCAACCCTCTGAGTAGTACAGATGACCTGAATCGAACAGCAAGTAAACATCATCATTCACTTCTGCCATATAACGATCCACTTCTTCAGGCGTTTGAATACCCGTTCCTATATGGTGATGCAGGCAGACTTTCATTCCTTTTTCGGCGGCAAGTTTCGCCAATTCGTTATAGCCTTCTGCCATACGTTTCCAATCTTCATCGTTGAAAATCGGTTTTTCTTTGAACACAGATTTGGTTGTGCCTTGAATACTACGACTCTGTTCGGAACAGCCGATCACTTTTGCACCCATTGCCTGCAGGAAATCACGGTGTTTGATGAACTCGGCAATGGTCTCTTCCCGCTTACCGTCCACAAAGAAGGTGCTGAACCACGCATTACAGATTTGAATGCCACGCACGTCCAGCTTATGTTTTAACACGGCAACATCACGCGGATATTTATTACCCACTTCACAGCCCGTGTAGCCGGCAAGTGCCATCTCACTCACACACTGCTCGAAAGTGTTTTCTGCACCCAGTTCAGGCAAGTCATCGTTTGTCCAGCCGATAGGGGCGATACCTAATTGAATGTTTTCTGCTTTCATAGAGAAACCTCGTTTGATTGAGTTAATTTATTTTCCGTAGGGGCGAATTGCAACTCGCCCCTACAAGCGGTGATTTTTCGTCAATTTTTTGCAAAATTAGTATTTTCTCGCTTTTGCTAACTGCTCTTGCGATCTCGTTCTGGCTTGTTGAATACGCTCGCTCTCTGACACTTCCGCTACACCAACGTGCCACCAGCAGCCATAGCCGTGAGCCATCGTTTTCGGCAACACTTTAATATCGATTAAGGTAGAAACAGTCTGTTTTTTCGCATCATCAAGGGCGGCACGCAATTCGGCTTCGTTAGTTACCCGATAGGTTTTGCAGCCGTATGCTTCGGCGTTTTTAGCAAAATCAATCGGCACTAAACCGCCGTTGAGCTGGTTGCTTTGCACATTACGGAAGCGGAATTCCGTGCCGAAGCTGTCCATTCCGTTGCCGATTTGCAGGTTGTTGATACAGCCGTTTGCCATATTGTCGAACAGCACCACGTTGATTTTTTTACCTTCTTGGATAGAAGTCACTAACTCGGTGTGCGCCATTAAGTAAGAGCCGTCGCCAAGTAAGGCGTAAACTTCTTGCTCAGGGCGAGCGATTTTCACGCCGACCGCCGCACTGACTTCGTAACCCATACAGGAGTAGCCATATTCAAGGTGATAGGTCTCTTCGCCTTTGCTCAACCAAGTACGTTGTAAATCGCCTGGTAAGCTACCAGCAGCAGCGACGATAATGCCATCGTTTTCAATGGTTTCGTTCACGATACCGAGTACTTGGGATTGGGTTAATTGTGAGCCGGTGAGCTTGATAAATTCGTTATGAACCGCTTTGTGATCCAAGTTATCGTTGATTTCAGGGGTGAAATCCGGACTGTATTGCACCGCGCGCAGGCGTTTGATTTCTTCGGCAAAGTCCGCTTTGGCGGTGGCAATTTCATTACCCCATTGTGCTTGGTAGCTGCTTGGGAGCTTAGCCAGCAATGCTTCAAGCGTTGCTTTGGCATCAGCCACAATTTGCACGCCGTCTAATTTGTAGGCATCGAAACGTGCCACGTTGATATTTAAGAACTGCACGTCCGGATTTTGGAATATCCATTTCGAAGAAGTGGTGAAGTCGGTGTAGCGTGTGCCGATACCGATGACTAAATCGGCTTCTTTCGCCAAGCGGTTTGCCGCTAAACAGCCGGTTTCGCCGACACCGCCCACGTTCAATTCGTAGTCGGAAACCACCGCACTTTTACCCGCTTGGGTTTCTGCAAATGGAATACCAAACTGTTTTGCAAATTTTTGCAGGATTTGACCCGCTTGTGAGTAGCGTACACCTCCCCCGCAGACGATCAGCGGTTTTTTCTTGGCAGTAATTAGTTTCACCGCATCATTCAGCATCGCTTCGGTTGGCAGATTGCGCTCCAAACGGTGAACGCGTTTTTGTAGGAAGTTGTTCGGGAAGTCAAAGCTTTCTGCTTGCACGTCTTGCGGAAGTGCAATGGTCACAGCCCCAGTTTCTGCCGGATCAGTCAGTGCGCGGAAGGCATTGATACAGGCACTCATCAACTGCTCTGGACGTTGCACACGATCCCAGTATTTGCTGACCGCACGGAATGCATCGTTGGTGCTGATACTTAAATCGTAAGATTGCTCAATTTGTTGTAGTACAGGGTCTGGTTGGCGGGTGGCAAACACATCGCCCGGTAATAACAGAAGTGGAATGCGGTTGGCGGTTGCGGTTGCCGCCGCGGTCACCATATTGGCTGCACCTGGGCCGACAGACGAAGTACAGGCGATGATTTTTTGGCGTAAGTTCTGTTTCGCAAAACCCATCGCCAAGTGTGCCATACCTTGCTCATTTCTGCCTTGGTAGAGCGTTAGGCTGCCTGCATCTTGTGCCAGTGCTTGCCCGATGCCCAGTACGTTGCCGTGGCCGAAAATGGCGGCAACACCGTGAACAAATTTGATTTCCTTGCCATCGACTTCCAAATATTGATTATCTAAAAATTTAACCAATGCTTGAGCGACTGTCAGTCTGGTTGTTTGCATAGTGCATTCTCCATAATGTGCGTGTCGCCAGCCGAGCAGAACGCTACAAGCGGGCGATTATTCAGAAAAGTTTGCAAATGAAAAATTTATTTCATTTATCATAACAGGTAAATCGAGAAAAAGATGTGATCTACCTCGCATTTCTTCAAATTAATCTGCATTTGATGTTATACAGTACAAAGATGAGAACTACATCACAGAAATGATAATTTAAATAGAATAAAATTGAAATAAATGTTTCGTTTTTGTATGATGATAAAAATTCAATCCATTTTTGTTGAAAGGAGCAGGTTATGGCTACGGTAAATCATCAAGATCGACCTCTCGATCTTATCTGTCTAGGACGTGTTGCGGTCGATCTCTACGGGCAACAGATCGGTTCTCGTTTGGAAGAGATGACTACATTCTCAAAATATCTTGGCGGTTCATCCGGCAACGTGGCATATGGTACGGCGGTGCAAGGTTTACGTTCATCGATGTTGGCGCGTGTGGGTGACGAACATATGGGGCGTTTTCTGCGTGAAGAATTGGAAAGCGTAGGGGTTGATACTAGCCACTTGATTACCGATAAAGAGCGTTTAACGGCGCTGGTGATTTTAGGGATTAAAGATAAAGAGACTTTCCCACTGATTTTCTATCGTGATAACTGTGCGGATATGGCGATTAAAAAAGATGATTTCAGTGAAGATTATATTGCGTCCAGCCGTGCATTAGCCATTACCGGTACACACCTTTCTAATCCCAAAACCCGTGAAGCGGTACTTACGGCATTGGAATATGCGGGCAGAAATGACGTAAAACGCGCGTTGGATATTGACTATCGTCCGGTGCTTTGGGGGCTGACTTCACTTGGCGATGGTGAAACCCGTTATATCGACAGTGCGGAAGTGACCAAATCTCTACAAGAAGTGCTACACCATTTTGACGTGATTGTGGGCACAGAAGAAGAGTTCCATATTGCAGGCGGTTCTACCGACACGCTCACTGCACTGAAAAATGTGCGTAAAGTGTCGAATGCGGTGTTAGTGTGCAAACGCGGTGCATTAGGTTGCTCCGTGTTTGAAGGCGAACTACCGAACGATTTAGACGGCGGTTTGAATGTGTACGGCGTGCGTGTGGAAGTGCTGAACGTACTGGGTGCAGGCGATGCGTTTATGTCGGGCTTACTGCGTGGTTACTTAAATAATGAAGGTTGGGAACAAGCGTGTCGTTATGCGAATGCGTGCGGGGCGTTAGTGGTTTCCCGCCACGGCTGCTCGCCGGCAATGCCGACCAAACGTGAGTTGGATGACTACTTAACCCGTGCGGCCAGCGTGCCTCGTCCGGATTTAGACGAGCGTTTAAACCATTTACACCGTGTGACAACCCGCAAAAAATCGTGGGAAAATCTCTGCATTTTTGCGTTCGATCACCGTAAACAGTTGGTCGATATGGCAAACAAAGTCGGCGCAGATGTGGCGCGTTTACCGAAGCTCAAACAGCTTCTGTTAAAAGCGATGGAGCAGACCGCCGCAGCGGCAGGGCTTCCACAAAATCAAGCAGGGATTTTGGCGGATACCACTTTCGGACAAGATGCACTGAATGAAATTACCGGTAAAAACTACTGGATTGCTCGCCCGATTGAAGAGCCATCTTCTCGCCCGCTTGAATTGGAATACGGCGATTTAGGCACACAGCTTTCTGCTTTCCCACGCGATCACGTCATCAAATGCTTGGCGTTCTACCACCCAACCGATGAAAGCGGTTTAAAAGCACGCCAAGATCGCAAATTAAAAGAAGTGTACCAAGCGTGCTGCCGCACCGGCCACGAGTTGCTGTTAGAGATCATCTTACCGGCCGATATGCCACAAGATGAACACTACTACAATGAAGCGATCACCCATTTCTACCAACTCGGCATCAAACCGGAATGGTGGAAATTACCGGGCGTATCCACCGCACAATGGAAAGCGATTTCCGCCACCATTGATGCGAATGACCCAGATTGCCGTGGTATTCTGATCTTAGGTTTAGATGCACCGCTCGATGTGTTTAAAGCGACCTTTGAACAGGCGAAAGGCTGCGAAAAAGTCAAAGGCTTTGCGGTGGGCAGAACCATTTTCGGAAGCCCGTCCGAACAGTGGCTCGCCGGTCAGCTTGACGACAACGGCTTGATTGCGGCGGTGTCTGAAAAATACCGCACCTTGATTGACTTATGGCAACAGCGTTAATTGCTTGATTAGACTTAACCCCTCGTAAAATGCGAGGGGTTTTCTTTTGCAAAAAATTGACAAAATCTGACCGCTTGATGCCCGAATTTTACTCAAAATGGAAATATCGGGCAAATTTTTATCCTCAAAAAGCGAAATAAGTGTGATGAGCCTCACATTTTATTAACAATTTAGGGTGGTTTTTATGGAATAAATGGTTTTGTTTTTAAATAAGTGGAAAATATATTTCAATTTATTCCATCAGAAAAATAGGAGTCTGTCTATGAGTACGAAACCGTCACCAACTCGCTTCCACGCTAGTTGGGAATCGATCAAGCAGCACCAAGTGCCGGAATGGTACGATGATGCGAAATTCGGGATTTTTATTCATTGGGGGATTTATTCCGTGCCGGCGTTTGCGCCGCCGACTTGTCAATTAGGTGAGATCGATATTGACGAGCAGTGGTTTTGCAACAATCCGTATGCGGAGTGGTATTTCAATTCAATTAACGTCAAAAAAGGTCCAACTTACGAGCATCATATCAAAACCTATGGTGAAGATTTCGGCTATGAACAGTTTATTCCACAATGGAAAGCGGAAAAATGGCAACCTGCCGAATGGGCGGAGCTGTTTGCCAAAGCCGGTGCAAAATATGTGGTGCTGACCACTAAACACCACGACGGTTTCTGTTTATACCCAAGTAAATATACCGATTTCAACTGCACCCAAGCCGGCCCGCAACGTGATTTGATGGGCGAGCTGACCGACAACGTGCGTGAAAAAGGGCTGAGAATGGGCGCTTACTATTCAGGTATTATCGACTGGACCTACTCTTCTGCACCGATTTTCACCGAGAGCCAAAACTTCTCAAATGCCTGCCCAACCTATGAATATGCTGACTACGCTTACAAACAAGTGGTTGAGCTAATTGATAAATATAAACCGGATGTGCTTTGGAATGACATTGGCTGGCCAAAAGTGGGTGAGCATATGCTTCCACACTTGTTCGCCCACTACTACAACAGCGTGCCACATGGTGTGGTTGATGACCGCTGGAACAAACTCTGGTGCGATTTCACTTCAAAAGAGTACAAACATGGTGTGGCTTCGCGTGATAAAAAATGGGAAATGTGCCGTGGTATGGGCTTGTCGTTCGGTTATAACCAAGTGGAAGACGAAAGCCACCTGATTTCGGTGAAAGATCTGATTTCGCTCTTGGTCGAAACCGTGGCAGATAACGGTAACCTGTTGCTCAACATCGGCCCGAAAGCAGACGGTACGATTCCGCAAGAGCAAGTTGAACGCCTGCTCGCCTTAGGTAAATGGTTAGAGCAAAACGGCGAAGGGATTTATCGCTCCCGTTGCAGTAAATATCCAACCGAAACCGTAAACGGCGCAACCGTGCGTTACACCAAAGTCGGTCAAGATCTCTATCTCTACATTGATGGTTTAGCCGAAGGCAAAACTAGCCTACCGCTTTCTGTGTTTGGCGAGTTACAAGCGCTTAACCCAGCCTTAGATTTTGCCGTGGAACAAACCGCAGCAGGTCGAGTATTACACATAAACAACTACCAAGCAGATTGGTATGTGTTGGGCTTCAAAATTGTTGATGGAGAAAAATAATTATGTCTATCTCACAACACTTTATTGATTTTATGAATACGCACGTGGCACCGGTTGCCCGTCGTATGGAAAACCAACCGCACATTTCCGCCATTCGGGACGGTTTTATCGTGGTGCTACCGTTCTTAATTGTCGGTAGTTTTATTATGATTTTGCTCATTCCACCGTTTGATGAAAATACAACCAATGCGTTTGGTCAAGCGTGGTGGCGTTTTGCTAACTGGGCAAGCCCGTATGGTTGGAACTTCTTCCAAATGTCGTTTAATGCGATTTCGCTGTTTACCTCAGCCAGTATTGCTTACAATCTCGCTAAAGCCTATAAACGGGAACCGTTACCTGCGGCATTTCTCTCCGTGATGGCGTTCTTGTTAGTCGCCGCTCCGGTAAAAGACGGTATGATGGACATTAAATTCTTCGGTGGTATTGGGCTGTTCTCTGCTATCTTTATTGCTTTTTATTCGGTAGAAATGACCCGCTTGTTGGAGTTCCTGAAAATCAAAATCCGCTTACCGAAAGAAGTACCGCACGCAGTAGCGGAATCTCTCAATATTGTGATTCCAATTTTAGCGATTTTACTTACACTCTATCCGTTCTCTATTTGGGTAGAAAGTGAAACTGGTCGCAATATTCCGCAACTGATTATGGATTTTATGGCACCGCTTATTGCGGTAAGTGATTCTTTAGGAGCAATTTGCCTGTTCGTTATTGCCACTCATTTGCTCTGGTTCTTGGGGATCAATGGTTCGTTAGTGCTAATGCAACTTTGGACACCATTCCTACTGCAAAATATGGCAGCAAACTTAGCGGCGTTCCAAGCGGGTGAGCCATTGCCGTTCATTATTACGAACTCGTTCTGGGATTTCTATATCGTACACGGGGCATCGGGTGGGGTAATTGCATTAGCGTTCTTATTGGTTCGCAGTAAATCGGCACACTTACGCTCAATCGGGAAAATCGGTTTAGTACCATCATTCTTCTCTATCGGCGAGCCGATTGTTTATGGTGTACCAATGGTAGTAAATCCGCTCTTCTTTATTCCACTCATTCTAACTCCATTAGCCAATGCGGTAATTGCATATTTAATTTTGGATTTTGACCTCATCCACCGAATTTATCTAATGGCACCGTGGACGACACCTGCACCGATAGGTGCATATTTAGTGTCTGCCGGCGATATTTGGGCTCCGATATTAAGTATCTCTCTAATCATTTTAGATATCATTATCTACTACCCATTCTTTAAATTATATGAAAAGATTTGTATCGAAAAAGAGCAGCTACAAAATGTTGATCCGAAAGCAGAGCAGGATTTAATAGAAAAAGCTAAAATGGCGGCACAATAATTTCATATAAATGAAATATGAAATAAGGCTAATCAAATTTACTAAAATGATTAGCCTTTTATTTTGCAAAAAAATGAATAAATCTAACCGCTTATTAAAAAAACTACTATGTCTGATGATTTGTTAAGCTATAATAGCTCATCTTATTTTTAGCCCTCTATTTTAATAACTAATCATCTATGAATGAACCTACTCAACTTGCCCATTTTCAGGAAGAGATCCGTAAGCAATACGACGGATTAAGCAAACGACTCAAACAGGTCGCACAATATATTTTAGATAACGGAAACAGTGTAGTATTTGATACGGTTTCCACCATTGCCGAGCGTGCTGGCGTTCCGCCATCAACCCTTATCCGTTTTGCAAATGCAATGGGGTTTAACGGATTTAATGAAATCAAACAACTTTATCGCCAAAATATGATGGAAGGTACTTCTCGTTACACCGAGAGAGTGCAACTTTTTCGTCAAATTGAATCGCTTGATGAGAATAATGAACTCAATCATATTCTTGATGTATTCGTACAAGGCAACACTCAAGCGTTACAACAATTATCTGAGCAGATTAGCCAAGAGCAGTTAGCACAAACAGTAGATATTCTACATAGTGCTAAACGCATTTTTATTGTGGGGTTAAAACGCTCTTTCAGCATTGCTAACTATCTAAATTATGCGTTACACCATTTAGATTATGATGTATTTATGATTGATGGCTCTGGTGGAATGTTTGATGAGCAGCTGAGTCGAATTCGTGAAGGAGATGCAGTCATTGCAGTAAGTTTTTCGCCCTATGCAAATGAGACTTTAAATGTGGTTACTGCCACAGCTCGAGCAGGGGTAAAACATATTGCAATTACAGATAGCCAACTAAGCCCGCTGCTTTCTTTTAGCGATGTCTCTTTTATTATTAAAGAAGCTCAAGTAAGCGGTTTCCGTTCACAGTGTGCCACTATGACTTTGGCTCAAACAATAGCGGTTTCTCTTGCACTGAAAAATGCCTAAAAATTAGACCTGCGAATTGCAGGTCTAATTTTTAGCTGATTAGTGCTTTGATCTCATCACGATATTGAGCTGATTTCGTACCAAAAATAATCTGTTGGGTATCGCCAACTTTGACTACATCTACGGCACCTAGTTTTTTTAGTACGGATTTATTCAGTAGGCTGTTATCCTTTAACACCACTCTCAAGCGTGTTAAACAGGCATCTACTGTTTTAATATTCTCTTTGTTACCAAGAGCATTTATGATGTTATTAATAATATCTTTATCAGACATATTTCCTCCCTTTGAAGAATATTTTAGAAAAACTTATCTATTCAACCACGCCATATATTCCGCTGTGCCTTCCGCAACAGTTTTGAATTTACCTGTGTAGCCGGCTGCACGGAGGTTGGTTAAATCTGCTTGGGTAAAGGTTTGGTAGCGAGATTTTAAATGATCCGGGAATGGGATCGTTTCAATTTCGCCTTTGCCGTGATATTTAATCACTGCATTTGCAACTTCTTGGAAGGATTCCGCATTGCCTGTGCCTAAATTGAAAATCCCTGAAATCCCATTTTGCCACGCCCATAGATTTACTTTTGCGACATCTTCTACATACACAAAATCACGCAAGAATTGTTCAGAACCTTCAAATAATTTTGGGTTTTCGCCTTTTAGCATTTGGTTGTTAAGGTGGAATGCCACGCTTGCCATTGAGCCTTTATGTTGTTCACGAGGTCCGTAAACATTGAAGTATTTGAAACCGCATACTGGCGATTCCGCTTCTGGCAGAATACGGCGAACATATTCATCAAATAAGAATTTTGAGTAGCCATAGGCATTTAATGGGCTTTCAAATTCACGTTTTTCGATAAAATTATCAGAGCGTCCACCGTATGTTGCGGCACTTGAGGCATAGAAAAACGGAATTTGGCGGTCTAAACAGAAGTGCAATAACTCTTTTGAATATTCATAGTTATTTTGCATTAAGTATTTGCCATCCCATTCGGTTGTGGCAGAGCAAGCTCCTTGATGGAAAACGGCATCAATCTCGCCAAAGTCATCACCTGCAATAATGGATGCGATGAAATCCTCTTTATCGCAATAATCGGCAATATCCAAATCCACTAAGTTGATGAATTTTTCACCGTTTTTTAGGTTATCTACCGCTAAAATATCTTTGCGACCGATTTCGTTTAACGCTTTTACTATATTGCTGCCAATCATTCCGGCAGCACCGGTTACGATGATCATTTTTCTATCCTTCTTGTTTTAATTTGCAAAATTTTTCGTTTTTTCTACCGCTTGTAGCCGTTACTTTGCCCTTGCAATCTGCTTTTTTAGCTTCTGCATTTTTTCTTTAATGCGTTGGCGTTTGAGGGCGGAAATATGATCCACAAACAGCACACCGTTTAAGTGGTCGATTTCGTGTTGAATGCAGATGGCGAAAAGCCCGTCTGCCTCGAAGACAATTTCCTCGCCTTTGCGATTTAAGGCTTTAACTTTCACTTTCTCTTTGCGTGGTACTAATGCACGATGTCCTGGAATGGAAAGACACCCTTCCTCAATGCCTGTTTCGCCGCAGCTTTCTAAAATTTCAGGGTTGATTAACACGACTTTATTGGTTTTATCGCCTTCAATATCGATGGTAATTACTCGTTTTAATACGCCCACTTGCGGTGCGGCAAGCCCGATGCCTTCGTGTTCGTACATTGTTTCAAACATATCATCAATAAAACGATTTAATTCTTCATCAACCTGTTCTACAGGTTTACACATTGTTGCCAACCCTTCATCAGGGTAGAGTACAACCTCTAATACTGCCATTTTTGTGATCTCACTCGAAAAGTTTAAAAAATTCGTTTGGCTATTTTAAACCTTTTCTTATTATTAGGGAAATGTTGAGGAATAAAAATGGCACATCAGTACAATTTATTACGATTATTGCAAGTTCCGCAGTTGGGTGCACAGCGAATTGGGCGATTATTGAGCGAGGTCGATTTTGCTCAGTTTTGTGATTATGACAAAATTCAGCTTAAGCAAATAGGCTGGAATGAAAAGCAAATTCAGCGTTGGTTTAATCCGGATAAACATTGGATTGAGCAGGCACTAACTTGGGCGGAGCAGCCGAATCAGCAAATCCTGAGTTTATTTGATAAAGCTTATCCTTTCTTGTTGCGGCAAATTTCCACCGCTCCGCCGATTTTATTTGTAAAGGGGAATGTCGAAAGCCTTGCTTTACCGCAAATTGCGATTGTCGGCAGTCGGGATTATTCGCCCTACGGTGAATATTGGGCAGGGCAATTTGCCGCTGACTTAGTGAAACATAATATGACAGTGACCAGCGGTTTAGCGATTGGAATTGATGGCTTTGCCCATAAAAAAGTGGTGGAACATCAAGGGGTTACGGTTGCCGTGTTAGGCAGCGGATTAAACCGGATTTACCCTGCCCGCCATCAAAAACTGGCAGAGCAAATTGTCGAGTTAGGTGGTGCATTGGTGTCTGAATTTTCGCCTAATCAGCCCCCGATTGCTGAAAATTTCCCACGTCGAAACCGCATAATCAGCGGTTTATCGCTCGGCACTTTGGTGATTGAAGCAACCATCAATAGTGGCTCTTTAATTACCGCTCGCTATGCCCTTGAACAAGGTCGGGAAGTATTTGCGTTACCGAATGCGGTGCAAAACCCTTACGCACAAGGTTGCCATAAGCTGATTAAAGAAGGGGCATTGCTGGTGGAGTGTGTGGAGGATATGTTAGAAGCGGTCGCCTCTCAATACCAACCTCAACAAATCCCTTTGTTTGATGAGCCTAAGCCAATAGTAAGCACCTCTTTACAAGCGGTTAGAAACAGCGAAAAATTTGCAAAAAATCTGCCAAATCTGACCGCTTGCCAGCAGCAAATTTATCAGCATATCAGCTTAGAGCCTATTACGATTGATGATTTAGCCAAAGCAGCAGAAATGTCCGTAGAAACCTTGTTAGTGGAATTGCTCGGCTTGGAATTATTAGGCGTGATTAAGCAAGTGAGTGGGGGCTATGTGGCAAGTTGATCGTTTTTTAGAAGAAATTTAGCGAAAAATATATAAAAGATCGTGGCAACTTTTGTAGAAAATGATAGAATTTAACGCTTTAAAAATAAATATTCGATTTTTTATTCATTTCTAGGTTATATATGGCTACTGAGATTAAAACAAAGTCCCTTGAACAAGTTGAACACAAAGGGTCAAAAAGTAAAGGTGTGAATACCCTATTATGGGTGTTAGCTATTGCACTTTTAGTGGTTGCAGCGGTAGGAAATACTTATTTTGCATCGCACTTTTCATTAATTGTTCGAGTGCTTTTATTGGTGGTTTTATTGATTGGAGCTGTCGCATTCGCAGCTATTACTAATCAAGGACAAAAAGCAATTCATTTTATAAAAGATTCTCGCACTGAGCTGCGTAAAATTATTTGGCCGACACGCCCTGAGGCAACGCAAACAACATTAATTGTTCTTGCGATGTGTGTGATTGTTGCATTAGTGTTATGGGGTATTGATTCTATTATCGTGGCATTAATTACATTTTTAACAAATTTAAGGTTCTAAAATGAATGAAGTAGAAGTAAAAGAAACCAGCTCAAAACGTTGGTATGTATTACAAGCATTTTCAGGTTTTGAAAACCGTGTGGCAGTAACATTACGCGAATACATCAAACTTCATAAAATGGAAGAGCAGTTTGGCGAAGTATTAGTGCCAACCGAAGAGGTTGTAGAAAATGTGGGCGGTAAACGCCGTAAAACTGAGCGTAAATTCTTTCCGGGCTATGTATTAGTTGAAATGGAAATGAATGACGATACTTGGCACTTAGTGAAAAGCGTTCCCCGTGTAATGGGCTTTATTGGTGGTACAGCGGATCGCCCAGCACCAATTACCAAGCGTGAAGCCGATCGCATTCTAAACCGTGTTCAAGAAACGGCAGAAAAACCACGCCACAGAAAAGAGTTCCAACCAGGTGAAAGCATTTTGGTAACAGAAGGGCCGTTTGCAGATTTCTCCGGTACGGTCGAAGAAGTGGACTACGAAAAAGGTCGCTTGAAAGTTTCTGTATCGATTTTCGGTCGTGCAACTCCGGTAGAATTAGAATTCAGCCAAGTTGAAAAACAGAGTTAATTCCAATTAATTTCACAGATAAGCGGTTATTTTTCTCGATTTTTTGCAAAATTCAACTGAAAAAAGACCGCTTGTAACAAGATTTATTCAACAAAACGAAAGTTTTGCTTGAAAAATAGTCGTAGATTATTTAGAATTTGCGACCTATTACGAGCCAGCCTGCTGACTCGTATTTTTTATGTAACAGGGGAGCTGATTTTCAGCGTTATCACCCACAATAAAGGAAAATTTAAAATGGCAAAAAAAGTCCAAGCCTACGTTAAACTGCAAGTTGCAGCGGGTATGGCTAACCCATCACCACCAGTTGGTCCTGCATTAGGTCAGCAAGGTGTTAATATTATGGAATTCTGTAAAGCATTCAACGCTCGTACTGAGAGCTTAGAAAAAGGTTTACCAATTCCAGTTGTTATCACTGTATATGCAGATAAATCTTTCACATTCGTTACCAAAACTCCTCCAGCAGCAGTATTACTGAAAAAAGCGGTAGGTATCAAATCTGGTTCTGGTAAACCGAACAAAGATAAAGTGGGTACAGTAACTCAAGAACAAATCCGTCAAATTGCTGAAACGAAAGCAGCAGATATGACTGGTTCAACTATCGAAACCAAAATGAAATCAATCGCTGGTACAGCTCG
Source organism: Mannheimia sp. E30BD (assembly GCF_041807785.1). NCBI lineage: Bacteria > Pseudomonadati > Pseudomonadota > Gammaproteobacteria > Pasteurellales > Pasteurellaceae > Mannheimia > Mannheimia sp. E30BD. Next base: position 43,092 of record NZ_JBGTYX010000001.1, on the reverse strand, counting down.
TTCAATGGGCTTAATCGTAGAGGAATAATACAATGGCTAAATTGACTAAAAAAATGAAAGCAATTAAAGCTGGTGTAGATTCTACTAAAGCTTATGACATCAACGAAGCAGTTGAATTGTTAAAAAAATTCGCAACAGCGAAATTCGTTGAAAGCGTAGATGTTGCAGTAAACTTAGGTATCGACCCGCGTAAATCAGACCAAAACGTACGTGGTGCAACAGTATTACCACACGGTACAGGTCGTACCGCTCGTGTTGCTGTGTTTACACAAGGTGCAAACGCAGAAGCAGCGAAAGCAGCGGGTGCAGATTTAGTAGGTATGGAAGATCTTGCAGAGCAAATCAAAAAAGGCGAAATGAACTTTGATGTTGTTATCGCTTCTCCAGATGCAATGCGTGTTGTAGGTCAATTAGGTCAAGTATTAGGCCCACGTGGCTTAATGCCAAACCCGAAAGTAGGTACTGTAACACCAAACGTTGCAGAAGCGGTTAAAAATGCGAAATCAGGTCAGATCCGCTACCGTAACGACAAAAACGGTATTATCCACACTACTATCGGTAAAGCAGACTTCTCAGCTGAACAATTAAAAGATAACTTAAACGCATTGTTAGCTGCTTTAACTAAAGCAAAACCAACAACAGCAAAAGGTATCTTCATCAAGAAAGTAAGCATCTCTACTACAATGGGTGCTGGTGTTGCAGTTGATCAAGCATCACTTTAATTATTAATGGAATCAAAAGACCGTAGTGTTAACACCCTACGGTCTTTTTCTTTAGGTAAGAATGTTAAAACTATTATCTTTTTGCTTTATTTTTTTTATCAGTGCTTGTACAGTATTACCTGAAATTAAGGAATTACCGCCACAGACTGAATCCGTAAAATCCTTTAAAGTTGAAAATAATGGCCAGCAAAGTTTGCTTGTAATTCAATTTTATGAGAATAAATGGCGCTGGATACAAACCGATCCACTCGGTAGCCCACTGGCTCGTGTGATTTTAACCCCAAATGGTTGGCAAAATGACGGTTTTGTGATGCCGAACCAACAAGCTAAGTTGCTGTTTAGTGCGGTTGCTAATGTGTTAAATCCGAACGAACAACCTTTTCAATTAGACAGCCGCTGGCGATTGGAAATAAATTCGCCTGAGTTTTTCATCACGTTACCTGACGGTAGTCAATGGAAGATAAGAGAGTTGCAAGAATGAACCTATTTTTAACCCAACCCACCATTGTCACAGCACTTGGCGAGAGCATTGATCGGCATATTGAGGGCTTGCTAGACAGTATTCCTTCGCCATTGGGTGAAACCGACAAACCCTTTGCAGACAACGGTATCGAAGCTGCCGTTAAAATGCTGGGTGCCGTTAAATTTCCACTTCGTGCTTTTCCTGAACATCTGGCAGACGCTCACCGCAGCCGCAACAACCAACTGCTATGGCATGCCCTTGCAGAAATTGAGCCTAAAATTACCGCTTGTATCGAGCAATTCGGGCGTGAGCGGATTGCGGTGATCATCGGCACGTCCACTACTGGCGCCGATGAAAATATTCCCGTCTTCAAAGCCGGTGTGCAGGGCGATTATGCCGCTGAGCAGTTTAATCAACAGCAAATTCTCTTCTCTGCGCCGTCCGATTTTGTTGCTGAAGTGTATGGTTTAACGGGGCTGAGTTATGGTATTTCCACTGCTTGCACTTCTGGGGCAAGAGCGTTAATTTCTGCCGCCCGTTTACTGAAAGCCGGCTTGTGCGATGCGGTGATTTGCGGCGGTGTGGATACCCTTTCGCCTTTAACGATCAGCGGATTTAGCTCGCTGGAAGTGCTATCAAACCAACAAACCAACCCATTTTCCGCTAACCGTAACGGTATTAACATCGGCGAAGGCGCAGCGGTGTTTGTGATGAGCCGTGAACCGTTGGACGAACATCGCATTCAGTTACTGGGTTATGGTTCCAGCGCGGACGCTTACCATATGTCCTCGCCTCACCCCGAAGGGGAAGGGGCAATTTCCGCTTTCCAAAATGCCCTGCACAATGCCAACTTAGACGCAGCCGACATCGGCTGGATCAACCTGCACGGCACAGGGACGCTTCACAACGATCAAATGGAAAGCCTCGCTGTTGCAAAAATCTTCGGTAATCAGACCGCTTGCACCACTACTAAACCCTACACAGGGCATACGCTCGGGGCTGCCGGTGCGGTGGAAGCGGCGATTTTGTGGGGAATGCTCAGTCGCCAACACAACCCGACCGGCAAGCTCCCTGCGCAATTATGGGATAAACAATCGGACGAAAACCTGCCGAACCTTGCGATCACCGATGAACAGAGCCGTTGGGCAGCAGGCAGACGGATTGGCGCAAGCAGCTCTTTTGCCTTTGGCGGCAACAACAGCGTGCTGATTTTGGGAGAAAGCGATGCATAAATTCACCTTCCCTATCGAACAAATTGCACCATTGGTTCCGCATAGTGGCAATATGATCCTACTCGACCGCATTACCGCATTCGGCGAGGATTTTCTGACCGCTGAAGCCAACATTCGCCCCGATAATCCGCTGATCAAACACGGCAAACTCGCCACCTACGCCGGCATTGAAATTATGGCTCAAGGCGTGGCAGCGTGGGCCGGGTGTATTGCCACACAAGCCGGTGAACCGGTTCGCTTAGGCTACCTGCTAGGCACTCGCAAACTGCACCTCCACGGCCAAGAAATCCCGATTGGCTCACAGCTACAAATTCAGATCAAAATGTCTATTCAAGATGCCACCGGCTTCGGCGTATTCGACTGCCAACTGATCGATTTAGCCGACAACCAAGTGATTTTGGAAGGTGCGCTGAATGTGTTTAGTCCGAAGGAAGAACACTTGGGGAAATAATTGTATTATGAAAGATATTTTTGACTATTTGGAAAGTATTGACGATTTAAAGCTATTGCGAGAATCTTCTGAATTAGAGTGCAAGCTTGCTCAAGGGAAGGATGGGGTAGGTGAAGTGCCTTCTGATATGTGGGATACATATAGTGCCTTTGCGAATACTGATGGCGGTTATATTGTCCTTGGTATGCAAGAAAAGAAAAATAGCTTTATTGCAAAGGGAATTACAAACGTAGTACAAGTAAAAAAACAGATAGTTGACCTTGCAAACAACCCTCAAAAAGTCAGTATCAACTTACTGACAAATTCTTTTATTAAAGAATTGCCACTTGATGATCAAAAATCCTTGCTTATCATTTATGTTCCAAGAGCGAAGAGGGCTGAACGACCCGTTTATTTAAAAGGAAACCCGTTAGGGAATAGTTATCATCGTCTTAATGAATCAGATCAACGTTTAACTGATGAACAAGTGAAAAGAATGCTGGCAGAGCAAACATCAGATTCACTGGACTCTGAGGTATTAAAGCACTTTCAAATTAACGATTTAAATTTGGAGTCGTTGCATAATTATCGGCAGCGTTATACTAATTTAGATCCTACTCATCCTTGGAATGAATTATCAGATTTAGCATTTTTAGAGAAAATTGGTGCTTATAAAGTTGAACGTGAAACAGGTAATAAAGGGCTTACTATTGCAGGGCTATTGATGTTTGGTAATCATACGGCCATTCAAGAGAAATTTCCTTTTTATATGCTAGATTATCAAGAGCATTCAAATAATCCAGAAGAACGCTGGATTGATAGAATTACATTAGATGGCAAATGGTCAGGTAATTTATATGATTTTTCTCAGCGAGTTTATCGTAAATTAGTCGAAAATATTAAAGTACCTTTCAAAGTCGAAAATGGTTTACGTCAAGAAGATACCCCTGTACATATCGCATTACGAGAAGCCTTAGCTAATTCACTTATTCATGCAGATTACAGTAATAAAGCTTCAATCCAAATTATTAAAAAACCAGATGCTTTTTATTTTCGTAATCCTGGGTTGATGAGAATTCCGATTGAAATTGCGCTGAAAGGGGGAGAAGCCGACTGCCGTAATCGCTTATTGGCTCAAATGTTTCGTTATATTCGTTTTGGCGATCAGGCCGGCTCTGGTTTACCGAGAATTTTAAGCGGTTGGAAAACGCAACATTGGCGTATGCCATATTTAAAAGAGGTGAGAGAACCTAATGAACAAACTATTTTAGAACTAAAAACGATCTCTTTATATCCGCAAGAGATTATAGATTCTCTTGCAAAACGATACGGTAAGAAATTCATTCAGCTTTCAGAATTAGAGCGAACAATTCTAATTGAAATTTATACGAATGAATCTTTAACTCATAAGCAAATTTGTCTGCATATTTCGGTGCATTCTCGAGATGTGACAATTGCATTGGTGAAATTAGAAAAGCTTTGTATGATTTCATCCAGTGGTGAGCAGCGCAGTAAAATTTATCATCGCCCCGAGTTTGAAATGCCAACTCCTGATAACCAAACAGGCAAAGCATTAGCTCAGGACTTTATTAAAAATCCGGAGCTAAGTCCGGATAATCCGGAGTTGGATCCGGACCTAGCTCCGGAATCAACTACAGATATAGGCGATAACCAGCGGTGGCAAGCATTGAAATTGATTGCAAGTGAGCTACAAGGCGATGTTCGAAGAATTGGTAAAGAGCCTTTTATGGAAGGGATTCTGAGACTTTGTCAATTTGGTTATATTACGATTGCGGATCTTGCTTTGCTGCTAGATAAAAAAGCGGATACGCTCCGGAAAAATTACCTAAATCCATTAGTCAAAGAAAATAAGTTAGAATTAGCCTATCCAACGGCTAAAAATCACCCTAAACAAGCATACAAAACCGTAGGACAATAAAATGAATAATACAGTTCTCATCACCGGCTCGAGCCGTGGCATCGGTAAAGCGATTGCTTTAACCCTTGCACAACAAGGGTTTGATATTGTGGTGCATTGCCGTTCTCGTGTGGAAGAAGCGGAAGCGGTGGCACAAGCGGTCAGAAATCTCGGAAAAAATGCCAGAGTGTTACAGTTTGATGTGGCGGATCGTGAAAAAGTGCGGTCGATTTTAGAGGCAGATGTGGAACAACACGGTGCCTATTACGGCGTGGTGCTAAATGCAGGGCTTACCCGTGATAACGCTTTTCCTGCTTTAACCGATGAGGATTGGGACAGCGTGTTGCGTACCAATTTAGACGGTTTTTACAACGTCCTGCACCCGATTATGATGCCGATGATCCGCCGCCGTAAAGCAGGCAGGATTGTCTGTATCACCTCGGTTTCCGGCTTGATCGGCAACCGTGGGCAGGTCAATTACAGCGCTTCAAAAGCCGGCATTATTGGTGCGGCAAAAGCACTCGCCATCGAGCTTGCCAAACGTAAAATCACGGTAAACTGCGTGGCGCCCGGCTTGATTGATACCGATATTCTGGACGAAAACGTCCCAATCGAAGAAATTCTCAAAATGATCCCCGCAGGACGAATGGGCGATCCTGATGAAGTGGCACACGCCGTTGCGTTTTTAATGGATGAAAAAGCCGCTTACATCACACGCCAAGTCATCGCTGTTAATGGTGGGTTGTGTTAAATAGTAGGGTGCGTTTGCCAACGCACCACATAACAAAATTTTAATGGTGCTGTCGCAAATGCACCCTATGGATAAGATATGAAACGAGTCGTCATTACCGGCATTGGTGCGGTTACCGCTTTTGGTAAAGAGTGGGCGGAAGTGAAAGCGGCCTTCCAACGCAAGCAAAATGCCGTTCAACATAAAGCCGATTGGGTAGAGCGTTACCCGGAATTAGAGGCACAATTAGGGGCGGAAATTCACGGTTATCAACCGCCGAAACATTGGAACCGCAAGCAGTTGCGCAGCCTTGGACGAGTGTCTCAATTTGTGGTGGAGGCCAGCGAGCGGGCTTTAGCACAGGCCGGTTTGCTGGACGAAAACGGCGTGATTTTCGACTGGCTAAAAGACGGGCGAATGGGTGTGGCGTGTGGCTCGTCCACAGGCTCTACCAATGACATCAAAGACGCCGCCGAATTGCTGATGACCGGCAAATCAGACGGCTTCAATGCCAACACCTATGTGCGAATGATGCCTCACACCACCGCTGCCAATATTGGCATTTTCTTCGGGCTGACAGGGCGGATTATCCCGACTTCCAGTGCTTGCTCCTCGGGCAGCCAAGGTATCGGCTACGCTTACGAAGCCATTAAATACGGTATGATCCCGATGATGCTTGCCGGCGGTGGCGAAGAATTTTGCGCCTCTGAAGTCTATGTATTTGACAGCCTCTATGCGGCCAGTCGCCGCAACGACAACCCGAAAGGCACGCCACGCCCCTATGACAAAGACCGAGACGGCTTAGTGATCGGCGAGGGGGCAGGGATGTTTGTGCTAGAAGAGCTGGAACACGCCTTGGCACGAGGGGCAAACATTATCGCCGAAGTGGTGGGCTACGGAGCAAACAGTGACGGTTCCCACGTCACCCGCCCACAAGCCACCACAATGCAACGCTGTATGGAACTCGCCCTCAAAGATGCCGGTATTCCACCGAACCAAGTCGGCTATGTAAACGGACACGGCACGGCCACCGAGCAGGGCGACATTGCTGAAACTCAAGCCACCGCAGCGGTGTTCGGCAAAATTCCGCTCAGCTCACAAAAAAGCTACTTAGGACATACGCTCGGTGCCTGTGGTGCATTGGAAAGCTGGTTCAGCATTGAAATGATGCGAGACGGCTGGTTCGCCCCAACACTGAATTTAGAAAATGTCGATGAACGCTGTGGCGACTTGGATTACCTTCAAGGTGACGGACGGGAAATCCACACCGATTATGTGATGAACAACAATTTCGCCTTCGGCGGTGTGAATACCTCATTGATTTTTAAACGTTGGAAATAACCGTTTTCAAATAATGAAAAAGATATTATTAGTTTATTACTCCCAAACCGGGCAACTCACCCGTTTGGCGGAAAATTTTGTACAACCGCTTGAACAAGCGGGCGTTTTTGTGGAAAAACTCGCAATTAAGCCGCAACAGGAATACCCGTTTCCGTGGCGGTTTATGCGTTTTTTTAACACCTTCCCCGAAACCGTCCACCTCACACCGCCGCCGATTGAGCCTCTGTCGTTTAAGCACGAAAAATACGACTTGGTGATCATCGCCTACTCCGTGTGGTTTCTCTCCCCCAGCCAGCCGATTACCGCTTTTTTACAGAGTGAACAGGCAAAAAAAGTGTTGAAGGATACGCCCGTCATCACGCTGATCGGCTGTCGCAATATGTGGCTGATGGCGCAGGAAAAAGTGAAAAAACTGCTTGCCGAGAGTGAGGCGAAGCTCATTGGCAACGTGGTCAAAGTAGATCAATCTAACGACTGGGCGAGTTTTATCACCACACCGCTTTGGATGCTGACCGGCAAGAAAAAAATCGGCAAGCTGCCGAGCGCCGGCATTGCCGAAAGCGAAATGGAAGATGTAAAACGCTTCGGGGCAAAACTTTTGCACATTTTTAGCCAAAACCAACCGCTTAACAGCACCCTTTTCCGCCAAATGCAAGCGGTCAAAATTGACGAAAAATTGATGATGAGCGAAAAAGTCGGTGCAAGAAGTTTCCACCTTTGGGGCAAATTGCTGATCAAGTGCGGTCAAATTTCACCGCACTTACGCCAAGCGGTACTCTATTTTTACATCATCTTTTTAGTGACGTTAATTTTAACCGTCGTCCCGATTTCGGCGGTGATTAAACGACTATTACGCCCACTGCTGAAAGAGAAATTAGAAAAACAAAAACGGTATTTTGCCGAGCCTTCGGGCGAGTAACTTTAATTTTAGGAGATGATGATGAAAACATTACTATCGTCCAAATTACGCTTTGAACAAATGAAAGGCGTAGGAACAATGGAATTGGATTTTTTACCTGATCAACGTGTTTATACCTTAATTGGGGAAAATGGTGTCGGGAAAACGAAGTTTTTGGAGAGTTTATTTGTTCTTTTATTTTTTAGTTATACTAAAGTTTTATCAGAAGATAGATGGATCGTTAGGAATAATATACCTTTTTCACAAGTTGAAGCTAATAGCTTAATTTTTAATTTTAGTTTGGAAAATAATCCGCTAACAGATATTTCTAATATATTTGAATACATATCTCATAACTATCCTATTTTATATTTATCAGCAGGTAATCGATCATATATAAATACTAGTAAGAATAATATAAGTAAATTGGGGAGTAAGCTAGAGAGAGAAAAAGATTATTTTGAATATATTTATTCATATTTTAATTCCTCTCAGAGTAAGAGTTTAAAAAATATTAATAGTGAAATGCCTATTGAAGAATGGATTATCCAGAGGGCACAATCTGCAAACCCATACCAATCAAAAGAAGATAATAGAGAAATTGAAATCAAAACATTGCTAGAGTTATTGAATAGTATTGATCATAGAATTTCTAAGGATTTTATGGAAATTTCAGGCTCTAACCGAGTATTCATAAAAATAGAAAACCAAAAACGAGAGCTATCAGAGCTTTCCAGCGGTTTTTCTTCTATTTTAAAAATCTTGCAATCTATTATTGCCGGCTACAGTTATTTCACTAATGAAACACAAATTGCCAATGTGCGTGGGGTTGTATTGATCGATGAAATCGAAAGCCATTTACATAACCAATGGCAGGTTAAAATTATTCCGTTACTGAAAAAATTATTTCCTAATACGACATTTTTTATTACTACGCACTCTTCGCTGGTTATCAGCCAGTTAGAACACGGGGAAGCTTATCGTTTAGAACGAAATAAAGATGATGGCGTGGTATATGGAAAATTGATTGATTATCCAAGTAATGTTTCATTTATCGACTTATTACACGATGCCTTTGATGTAAACTTAAATGAATTAAAACGTTCTCGACTGAATGAAGAAACACAAGAAGAAGCGAAAAAAGCGCTTTTGAAGTTAGTGCAACAAGAATTAGAGAATATGGGGGGATAAATAATGGCAAATTATTTATTGGATACCAACAACTTGATTTATCTTGTTGATTCAAATTCTGATTCAGAGGTAAAACGTGAAGCTCTTCGAGAACTTCGTCAAAAGTTATCCGATCCCAATAACCGTTTTATACTAACTCCTTTAATTCGTTATGAAGTAATGAGAGGTATAAAATGGGAAGATGAAACTAAACTGGAAGAATTAGAAAATATATTAAAACAGTTTAAATCACTGGATATTCGAGATGAAATTGCTGATCTTGCCCGTGATTTATATCGTTTTGATGAATATAAATCAAAAAGAGATAATGTTCCTAAGAACCTTGAAAAACGGAAATTTGATATGTTTCATTATGCAACGGCTAAAATGGAAAACTTAGAGATATTATCGGCAGACAGTCATTTATCTCATATTGACAGATTATACGAACAAATGAGTGATGAGAAACAGAATGCTATCTAACGTCTATATCACCAACACCTCCGCCTTTTTACCCAATGCCCCTGTGTCCAACGATGAAATGGAAGCGGTACTGGGAATGGTGGGCGAAACGCCTTCTCGAGTGCGGAAGATGATTTTGCGTTCTAACGGTATTCAACATCGTTATTACGCCATTGACCCGATAACCCGCCAAGCGACTCACAGCAGTACCGAGTTGGCGGTACAAGCGGTCAAAAAATTGGGAAATTCTGCAACATCGGCGACTTGCTTGGCTGTGGGGACGTCTTACCCTGACCAAATTATGCCGGGACAGGGGGTGATGGTACACGGCTTGCTTGATGCCGAACCGATGGAAGTGCTGACCACTGCCGGCGTGTGCGTGGCGGGAATGGCCGCGATGAAGCACGCCTATAATGCCGTGCGCACCGGTGAGCATCGTGCTGCGATTGCAACGGCTTCCGAAACCGCCTCCGCCATTATGCGCAGTGAACATTTCCGTGCCGAAATCGATCACAAAAAACTGGACGATGCTCGCCCTGAGATCGGTTTTGAGAAAGATTTCCTGCGTTGGATGCTCTCCGACGGTGCAGGGGCGGTATTGCTTGCCAATCAGCCGAACGAAAAAGGGTTGAGCCTCAAAATTCATTGGATTGATCTGGTCTCTTACGCTAACGAAATGCCGGTTTGTATGTACGCCGGTGCGGAATTTATCGACGGCAACTACACCGGTTGGAAAGCAATGAGCGAAGCCCAACGTGCCGAATGCTCGGCAATGGCGGTGAAACAAGATGTCAAACTGCTCAACGAAAACATCGTCAAATACACGGTGGAAAAAGCATTGAAGCGGATTATCCCGAAATACAAGCTCAACGCCGAAGAGATTGACTACTTCCTGCCACACTACTCGTCCGGTTTCTTCCGAGATAAATTATTGGAAGGTTTACAGCGGATCAATTTCCTGATCCCACAGGAAAAATGGTTTACCAACCTGACTACCAAAGGCAACACCGGCTCCGCTTCCATTTACATTATGTTGGATGAATTTATCCGCACCCACGATCTTAAACAAGGGCAAAAAATCCTCTGCTATGTACCGGAAAGCGGAAGGTTCTCATCGTGTTTTATGCTATTGGAAGCGATTATTGTGTAGGGTGTGTTTGCCAACGCACCGAAAAAAAGAGATATTTATGGTGCTGTCGCAAACGCACCCTACGAATTATGGATATAAAAGACATTCCCCAAGACAACAGCAAAATCTTCAACGGCGAACGCAAAGTGATTTACGCTACCCGTAACGGCAAATTTGAAGCCGGAAAATCCAACGGCTGGGCGGAAGAAGAGTTCGCCACCCAACAAGCGGTACAAGCCTTGGACGAACTCACCGAACAGGCTCTACAAGCGGTCAAAAACGGCGAAAAATCGGTTATTTACTATTTGATGTACAAATACCGCTTCGACGAAACCTCTCTCGCCCAAGCCACCGGCTTTTGGAAATGGCAGGTAAGACGGCATTTTAGACCGGAGGTGTTTGCGAGGTTGGGGGAAAAGGCTTTGGGGAGATATGCGGAAACTTTTGGATTATCTCTTGAGGAATTCAAAAATGGCAGATAACAACATCATCCTCTACACCACCGAAGACGGTTTATCCCAATTCACTCTCCGTGAATTGGGCCAACAGCTTTGGCTTACTCAGCTTGAAATTGCCGAGCTTTATCAAACTTCCAAGCAAAATATCAGCAAGCATATTAAAGCCATCTTTGAGGAAAATGAGCTTGATGAAAATTCAACCGTCAACTTTCAGTTGACAGTTCAGAATGAAGGTGGAAGAGAAATAAAACGTCGAATGGCGTATTATCCTTTACCCCTCATTTTAGCCATCGGCTATCGTGTCCGTTCCACTCGTGGTACGCAATTTCGCCAATGGGCAACCCGTACTTTGGGCGAATATATCCAAAAAGGTTTTGTGCTAGATGAAGTGCGGTTGAAAAATCCGCCGATTGGTGCGAACCAAGCGGACGATTATTTCGATCTCTTATTGGAAAAAATTCGTGATATTCGTGCCAGTGAACGGCGAATGTATTTGCGAGTGCGTGAAATTTTTACCTTAGCGGCAGATTATCAACCGAGTTTTAAAGAAACTACACAATTTTTCCAGAAAATTCAAAATAAGTTGCATTTTGCCTGTACAGATCATACTGCTGCCGAAATTATTTTTCAGAGAGCTAATGCTGAATTACCCAATATGGGCTTAACCAATTTTCAAGGCTCGGAAGTGGTAAAACAAGATGTGGTCGTGGCGAAAAATTATTTGAATGAGCAGGAAATCACAGCATTAAATCGTATTGTTTCAATGTGGCTGGATTTTGCAGAGGATCAAGCCAGCCGAAAAAAACAATTTTTTCTCAAAGATTGGGAAGAAAAATTAGATAGTTTTCTTGCATTTAATGAGAGAAATATATTGAATGACCAAGGTTCAATCAGTAAAAAGCAAGCCGATGAAAAAGCCTTCGCCGAATATGATAAATATGCCGAAAAACGCCGTTTAGAAAAGGAACAAATCGGCGAAAAATATATTGAACAATTATTCCAATTAAACAAATAAGCGGTCAAATAACCCAAATTTTTTGCAAATGAACAACTTCCCCCACCAACACACTGCCCACTGCGAAAGTGGCGTGATGAGTACCCTGCTGAAATCGCAGGGTGTTGATTTTAACGAAGCGATGGTTTTCGGGCTGTCGCACGCCTTGACGTTTGTCTATCTGCCCTTGATTAAAGTGAGCGGAATGCCGCTGATTTCCTACCGCATGCCGCCGAAATCGATTATCAAAACACTGTCAAAACACCTGAAAGTGCGGTTGAAAATGCAGAAGTTTTCCAATGAAATGGCAGGGCAGCAGGCGTTAGATAAGGCATTGGCACAGGGTAAATTAGTCGGGCTACAGACTTCCGTATTTTGGCTGCCCTACTTCCCGCCGGAAATGCGTTTTCATTTCAACGCCCATAATTTGTTGGTGTATGGCAAAGAGGGCGAGGAATATTTAATTAGCGACCCCGTGTTTGAAAACGTGCAACGCTGCTCGGCTACCGACCTGCAACGAGCTCGTTTTGCCAAAGGCGCATTGGCAGCGAAAGGACTGATGTACTATTTCGACAGCACGCCGGATTTGAGCGCTCTTGATTTGCCGACCCTCATTCGCCAAGCCGTGCGCAAACAGGCAAAACAGATGCTCGCCCCACTGTTTTTTGTGGGCGTGAAAGGTATTCGCACGGTGGCAAAATCCATCGAAAAACTGAGCCGTTGCAAAAAAGGCGAAAAATATAACCGCTTGTACCTTGGGCATATTGTGCGAATGCAGGAAGAAATCGGCACCGGCGGCGCAGGCTTCCGCTATCTCTATGCCTATTTCCTCGAACAAGCGGCTGAAATTTGCCAAGAGCCAAATTTCAAACAGGCTTCCGAGCAAATGACCGAAATCGGCGACCAATGGCGGGAATTTGCAAGTCTCTGTGTCAAACAGTGCCGAAAACCGACAGCGGAAGGCTATCGGGAAGTGGCTGCGTGTTTGAGGGAGATTGCACAGAGAGAAGAAAGGTTGTGGCGTTTCTTGGTAGGGTGCGTTTGCTAACGCACCGTCAAAGATCAATTTGTGGAGATAATATGCCAAATTATCGCAGAGATTTTACAAAAGGTGGTCTCTACTTTTTCACGGTGGTTTTAGAAAATCGTCAGGCGGATTTTTTAATTCGATATATTCATGAATTGCGGTCAGCTTTTTCTGAAACACAAAAATATTATCCTTTTAAAATTATTGCGATTTGTATTTTGCCTGATCATTTACATATGATCATTCAATTACCGGAAGGAGATCAAAATTATTCTCGGCGTATTCAATCAATAAAACGTAATTTCTCAATGAAATTACCTCAACAGCCAAGCCTAAATGAAAGTAGAGTTAAACGAAAAGAATTAACTATTTGGCAACGACGGTTTTGGGAACATTTAATCCGTGATGAGAAAGATTTAGCTAATCATATGGATTATATTTATTACAACCCTGTAAAGCATGGCTATGTGAAATTTGTAAAAGATTGGCAATATTCTTCATTCCATCGTGATGTAAAACAAGGTATTTACCCGCAATACTGGGGCGGAAATCCCGATTTGATGATTAAAGGTGAAATATAATAGTATGGTGCGTTTGCGAATGTACCATTCACAGCAATCAGTGTTAATTTATAAGAAATAGTAGGGTGCGTTTGCTAACGCACCGTTCACAACAATCAGGGCTAATTTATAAGAAATAGTGGGTGCGTTTGCTAGCGCACCATTCACAACAATTATGATTAATTGATTAAAAGGTGCGTTAGCAAACGCACCCTACGAGTATGATAGAAATAAAAAATTTAATCCACAAATACCCCAACACTTCAACCCCTGCCCTGCAAAATATCAATTTGCATATTCCCCCGGCCTCCGCTATCGGTTTGCTCGGTGAAAATGGGGCGGGGAAGACGACTTTAATGTCGTTGCTGACGGGGTTGCAAGCGGTGCAATCGGGGCAGATTTTGCTTGATGGTGTGCCGTTTGAGCAATTAAGCCGTGCCGAGCGTCATCAAATTTCCCTTGTGCCACAGGATTTTGCTTTCTACCCACTTTTAACGGTGTGGGAAAATCTCTGCTTTTTTGCCTCCCTTTACGACCTGAACGACAAGGCACACCTCGAGGAGCTGTTGGAAAAAAGCGGTTTGCAGGCGCATCGTAAAAAGCTCGCCAAGCACCTTTCCGGTGGCTTGAAACGCCGGCTGAATTTTGCGATTGGGTTGATTAACCGCCCGAAAATCTTGTTTTTGGACGAAATCACGGTCGGCATTGACCCCGTTTCCCGCCAATTTATTCTCAATGCGGTGAAAACGCTGATTGGGCAAGGGGTCACCGTGATTTATACCTCTCACTATTTGCAAGAGATTGAACAACTTTGTGAGCGTGTGGTATTGCTCAGCCAAGGTGAATTGCTCTATCAAGGCAAGGTGCAGGAGCTGGTGCGTGAACACGGCTCGTTGGAGCGGTTTTATTTGGCATTTTTAGATAAACAGGCAGGAAAATGATGTTATTTGCCTCGATCTTAAAAGAACTTCGGCTATTAAGTCGGGATCTGCACGGCGTAGCGGTGCTGTTTATGATGCCGATTTTATTTATGCTGATTATGTCGGCAGCACTCAGTAATAATGAGGAAATTAAGCAAACTTCGCCGATTGTGTTGTTATCTGAGCCGAATAGTGAGCTAAATGCCGATTTTGCTAATGCGTTAAAGCAAGAAAATCTGTGGCTGGAACAGGCGGATATGAGCGAGCTGGCACACTATCAAAGCGAGTTACAAGCGGGCAAATTTGCGCTGATTATTGCTAATCCGAATGCAAAATCCACCGCACTTTCAGCGGAACAACCGCTGCAACTCTGGCTGAATCCGAGCGTGGATCGAGGCTGGTTGCTGGGCGTGAAAGGTGTGCTGCAAAAGCATTACACTGAATTGCGGTTAAAAAGCTATCTTGATGATAATCACATCACATTGGAAAATAATAAACGCAAGCAAATCAAAGAGATAGAGCAGAAAGTTAATCAGGAATTGGACGAAAAGTTTGCCCAAATTAACGCCTATCTTGCCAAAGATCTCTGGGCGGAAATCTACCTCAACCGCCAAGGAAAGGAAGTCACCAAGCCCAATTCGGTGCAACACAGCGTACCGGCGTGGCTGATTTTCGGGATGTTTTTTATTATGATTCCGCTCTCAAACGTGATGGCGATGGAGAGGCAAACCAACACCATCACAAGGCTGCGAATGGCACGCGCCTCTGCCACCAAATTGATTGTAGCGAAGCTCATTCCCTATTTTTTGATCAACCAACTGCAATTTATCGGTATGGTTGCCCTCGGCTATTTCGTATTGCCTCGGCTTGAAATGCCGGCGTTTTCGCTGGTTGGCGAAAGCTGGCACTATGCGGTGCTGGCTGCTGCGGTCAGCCTGTCGGCGCTGGGCTATGGCTTATTGGTCAGCGTGATAGCCCGCACCACCGAACACGCCGTGGTGCTGGGCGGTGGTGGAATTATCATTATGGCGGCGATTGGAGGCATTATGGTGCCGACCTATGTGATGCCAGAAATAATGCAAACGCTCGCCGAATTTTCACCAATGGGCTGGGCGTTAAGTGCGTTCCAACATCTGCTACTCAACCACGCCGATCTTCATCAAATTGCAGATTCTCTGTGGAAATTAACCGCTTGCGGTGTGGCAATGTTGGCACTGGCCGCGGTGGTTTATCAGCATCAATTAAAAACGCAGGTAAGATTTTAGTAGGGTGCGTTTGCCAACGCACCATTAAATCTTCCCATAACGGTGCGTTAGCAAACGTACCAACAGACTGTGAAAAGAAGGAGACGGTGCGTTAGCAAACGCACCCTACACATGATGAAATATACATTTACCTTAGAACCCAATTTACTCGAACTTGAATTAAAAAAATTGATTTTAAGTGAAAGCGAAAAAGATGATTTTGAGCCTTCGGAAATTAGCGATGATGAATATCTGTTCGGCGATCAAAGCCGTATTCAGCTCGACTCACTCGACGCACTCCAAATTGTAGTGGCGTTGCAAGCGCACTTTGGGGTACGGTTGCAGGGCGACCGAGCGGTGCGTAAACATATGATGTGCGTGGCGGATTTAGCAAAATTTATTCGGGAGAACCACGCATAATGGCGGTGTTTTTGGTGGCGGCAAGCCGTTACAAGCGGTTGGATTTTGCCGAAAGTTTGCAAAAACAGACCGCTTGTCAGCTTGGTGAGCAAAGGGAATTGCCCTATTTCAAGCAGTTTCCGCAGTCACCGCTTGCCCTTGATGCGCTTTATCGGCTAATCGATGAGCAAATTGAACATTGCCTCCAACAAGCCGGCTGGCAAAAGGAAACATTGTGTCAAATCCCGATTTTTCTTGGCTCCACCGGCTATGTGATTGCCGACTGTGAGGCTCGACTTGCCGCTGGCCAGCCCTTGCCTGACGCTTACAGCCTTGCGGTGATAGGCAGTTATTTGCAAGCACGTTACCAAACCAAAGTTTATTCGCTTGCCACTTCTTGTACCGCCTCGGCGCAGGGCATTTATTACGCCTCACAAATGTTGGCGCAAGGTTGGTGCGACAAGGCGTTGGTGATCGGTTTTGAGCCGTTTAACCGCTTAACCTTTGAACATTTTCACGCTATGCACCTGCTTGCGGAAACAAACGGAGAGGGCATTGTGCTGGGCGAAGGGTTAGGCTGTGTGGCGTTAAGCTCGCAGGCAAATGCCGATCTGCCTTGTGAACTGCTGGGCGTCACTGGTCAAACGGATTTTGATAATCTCACCAATAATAGTGAAACCGCATTAAAGGCTCTGATTGAGGCTATTTTGCAGCAAAGTGCGGTGGATTTTCGCCAAGTTTTGCAGGTTAAACCGCATTTGGTCGGTGGCAATTTTGATGAGGCGGAGAAAGCCTTGCTCCAAGCGGTTTTTCCACAGGCAGAGATGTTGTCGCCCAAAGCCGAACTGGGGCATACATTAGGTGCGAGCGGTGCGGTGGAGACGGCGTGGCTGTGGGAACATTTCAGGGAACAACAGCAAAAAAATGGCGGAAATCGACCGCTTGCAGTAAGCCAATATAGCCTCTGTTATTTCCTCGGATTTGGCGGGAGTAATGTGGGGTGGGTACTCAAATTTTATTAAATCAACATGTTATACGTTAAACAAAAACACGCCTTTTGGGGAGATATTCAAGACGACAAATCCCTGCGAACTGCGCTGAAAACGCTCGGCATTAACGCTCGCCGAATGAGCCGTTTTAGCCAGTTGGCATTGCTTGGGGCGTTGCCGTTGCGAGAACAGATTACGCCCGACACTCCGATTTTTCTCGGCTCCCCCTTTGCCTCGCCAAGCAAATTTAACAACATGTTCACCCAACTCACAGAACAGGATCTGCCCAGCCCATTGGATTTTATGGCAAATCTGAATAATGCGGCGACGTTTCTGCTTGCTCAGCAGTTTCAAACCTCGGCTCCCAGCATTTTTGTCACCGTAGATAGCCATAGCTTTTGGCAACCGTTACAGTTGGCGAGGCTGGCGTTAAAACAGCATTCGCAAGCGTTAGTTGGCTGGGCGTTTGAGCATTCGGCAGAAGAGCAAAGCGAAGGTAGTGTGTGGTGGTTGGTTTCTCATAATGGCGATATTCCATTATCCATTACTGAGCTAAATCAAAAGATTGGCAATATTGACCGCACTTTCCCACAAATATTAGAAAATCTGGTGGAGATTGTGTAGAATAGCCACAATTTTTCGACACTTTTAAGGAAAAAAAGATGAAAAAACTTGGCGTTATTTCTGTTGTGAGCGCACTGGTTCTAACCGCTTGTTCAAGCGAGCCGATTAAATATAGTGCTTTAAGCGAGCAATCTATCGATGGAATTAAGCATATTTGCTTAAAAGAAGGTGAAGTGCCTAAATTAGCTGAATACAATCCGACTGTGGCTCAGTATTTAAAAACCAGAGGGATTTCCTCCGAAATTATGCTGAACATCAAACCTGGTTGTGAATATGCCGTTTCTTATGCGTTAAATGAGAAAAATGGTGCGATTGTAAATGGTAAATTCCGTTTAGTTTCCATTAATCCTGAAACGGGCGATATTAAAACTCGTTTAAGAGAAGTTTCTTATTGGCAAAAATCTTCTGAGGAAGAAGAAGTCGCCAAAACAGGTTTAAAAGGCCAAGTTGAGAAAATTTTTGGTGAATTACTGAAATAATGATGACCTCAATCTGCACCTTCTCTTTCAACATTTCCGCGTGGAACGTGGTTGCCAATAAAGCCTTGTCGGTTGAAGATTGGCAACAGGGCGAGGCGTTTTGGCAGGCAAATGCCGAGCGTTGGGAAACGGTTTCGCCGAAATTGGCATTTCTGCCACCCCTCAAACGCCGCCGTTTAAGCGATGCGGCTCGCCTTTTCTTTGAAAGTGCGTGGGAATTAACGGCAGAGGGCGAAAATCTGCCGGTGGTGTATGCTTCACAAAACAGTGAAATCAACCGCAGTTTTGCCCTGTGGGAAAGTTTGTTGAAAGAGGGCGATGTGTCGCCGACTTCATTTAGCCTGTCGGTGCATAATGCGCTGGTGGGGCAGTGGTCGGAAATGCGTCGGGTGAAGGCGGAGACCACTGCGATTGCCGCACAACAGGATAATTTGGAAACTGCCCTGCTGGAAGCCTATTTGTTGCTCAATGATGGGCATCAGAAAGTGCTGGTCGTGGTGGCGGAAGATCCGCTGGCGAAAGCGTATAACGCCGAGCCGGTTTATCGCCAGCCCTTTGCTTATGCCTTGGCGTTGGTGGTGGAGCAAGGCAGTCAGTATCAGCTTGAACTGCACTCACAAGCGGTCGAAAACAGCGAAAAAATTACAAATGGGGATAATGCCCTGATCTTTGTGCAACAACAGCACTTGGGCAACCGAGCGTGGCAAACCTCGGCAAGCCGTGGAGGTGTGTGGCGATGGGTGAAAAACTAAACTGGCTGAAACGCTTTGTTGCCACGCTGTTTGGTTTTGTGATTTTCGGCGTGGTGGGGGTGCTGTTTATCCCGCTACTTTATCCTTACGCCAAAAATTACCCGCACAACCCGCTCGCCACCCAACTCAAAGGGCGCAAAATCGTCAGCCGAACGTGGTACTATTTTGTGCGTTATCTGCAATGGAGTGGGGTTTTGGAAGTGCATTATCACGGCTTTGAAAAACTCGGCAGAGCAGGACAATTGGTGCTTGCCAATCACCCTTCGTTGATTGATGTGGTGCTGATTTTCAGCCAAGAACACCGCTTTAATTGCATTGTAAAGCAAGATTTAATGCAAAATCCGGCAATGGTCAGCCCGATTAAAGCCTGCGGTTTTGTCCCGAACACCGAAAGTGAAGAGCTACTTGAGATCAGCCACCAAATCTTGCAAACCCAGCCGTTACTGCTGTTCCCCGAAGGCACGAGAACCAAAGATGACGGCGTGGTGCGATTGCACCGAGGGGCGGTCTCTATCGGGCTACGCAGTGCGAAAGTGATTACCCCGATTGTAATTCAACTGCAACATCGTGCCTTGAAAAAAGGGCAACCGTGGTATGACATTGCTAAGCACAAAATGATTTATACGCTCAGGGTGGGCGAGGACATCGATCCACAAACCTATTTGGCAGAAAAGCCGTTGCCGATTGCCTCACGCCGCCTGAATGCGGATTTGGAAACCTATTTCAATACCTACTCGAAGGAATAAAAAATGCAATTAGAACAACAACTTAAACAACTGATTATTGATAGTCTTGCCCTTGAAGATATTAGCATTGATGACATTGAAACCGATGCGCCGCTGTTTGGTGATGACGGCTTAGGCTTAGATTCTGTTGATGCGCTGGAACTTGGCTTGGCGGTGCAAAAAACCTTCGGCTTAAAGCTCGACAGCGAAAACCAAAATCTGCGCAGCCACTTTGAAAGCGTGGCAACACTGGCAGCCTTTATCCGTAGCCAACAGGGGGCATAAAATGACCGAACAAGAGATTCAGAAAATCTTAACCGAAGCGTTGGTGAATTTGTTTGAAATTGACGAGAGCAAAATCACGCCCGAAACGCATCTCTACCAAGATTTAGAAATCGACAGCATTGATGCGATTGACTTAATCGACCACATCAAACGCCAAACCGGTTACAAACTGCAAGCGGACGATTTCCGCAACGTACGCACCGTGGCCGATGTGATTGAGGCGGTGAAGAAAATTTCTGCACAGTAGGGTGCGTTTGCTAACGCACCGCAAAAATGCTGTGTTCCTAACGCACTATAACGAAAATGGTGCGTTTTCCAACGCACCGCAACGAAAAATGGTGCGTTAGCAAACGCACCCTACAATGATGATGAAACTACCTTATTCCCCAACCGATTTAATCGCCACTCACCCCAACTGGGCGTTCGCCGATTTTGAACGCCACGCTCTGCAACTCTCGGCACAATTGCACGCTGAACAAATTCGTTCGCTCGCCCTCTGGTTTGAAGACGGTGCAAAACTGGCTTGTACTCTGCTTGCCTGTTGGCACGCCGGTGTCAAAACCCTGTTCCCGCCGAATGACACGCCGGAAAGCCGTGAATGGGTGGAAGCCAATGCGGATATTTGGCTTACCGATACCGCACTTTCGCACCCACAAGCGGTACAATTTGCCGATTTTTCTGCCAAAGCGATGTTGCAAAAAAATGTCGAAAACCTACCGCTTGTTTCTCGCCAAAATCAGACCGCACTTTTAATGAAAACCTCCGGCAGCAGTGGCGAGGCGAAAACCATCGAGAAAACCGCCGAAGAGCTGTGGCTCAGTGCCGAAGTGCTGGCAAATGCACTGCCTTTTGCGCAGGGAAATCAGATCACTGCCATCACCAGCGTCAGCGCCCAGCACATTTACGGCTTAACGGTGCAGGTTATGATGTCGCTGGTACAAGGCTGGATCATCGGGCGCAAACAGCAATTCTTTCCGGAAAATTTACAGGCGGAAAGTGCCGCAACCCGTCAAAGTGTGCTGATTAGCAGTCCGGCAATGTTGAGCCGAATGGCTTGGCAGCAGCTCGATTTTCCTCAATTGGTCGGCGTGATTTCCTCCGGTGGGGCGCTGGATACTCAGCTTTCCGAGCAAATCCGCCACTGCCTCAGCAAGCCGGTGGTGGAAATTTATGGCAGCACCGAAACCGGCCCGATAGCGGTGCGTGCCGACATCGGTTTATGGCAAACCCTGCCGTATAGCGAAGTGGGAACGGACGAGCAGGGCGCGCTCTGGCTGGAAGCAAAATGGGCGAAAGATCGCCAGCAAACCGCCGATGCGGTGGAGATTTACCCAAACGGCTTTGAATTGCTCGGGCGGATTGACCGCATTGTCAAAATCGGCGACAAACGCACCTCATTGGTAGGGGTGGAAACGGCGTTAAATCAGCACCCTTGGCTGAATGATTGCTATATCGCCCAACACCCGAGCCAGCCTCGTCTGGCGGCGTGGGTGGAGCTGAATGACGAAGGCATTACCACTTTTCGGGAACAGGGGCGCAAGGCGGTGATTGAGGCATTGCGACGCTTCCTGACTGCCAGCCAAGAAAGCTCGGCGGTTCCTCGTTTTTGGCGGTTTACTGACCATCTGCCACGCAACAGCCAATCGAAAATCAGTCGTGTGGAATTTGAGAAAACCTGTCTGCACTTTGCCACGGACCCGATTTGGCTCTCAGAAAGCGTGGAAGTGGATTGGCAGATTTTTCACGGCAAAGTCCCGCTTGATCTTGCCTATTTCGGCGGACATTTCGCTAATTTTCCGCTCGTTCCCGGCGTAGTGGAAATGCAGTGGGTGATGGATAAAATCCACAGCGACTTCGGCGAAGAGAAAGCCGTGGCACGCTTTGATAACCTCAAATTCCAAAAATTCCTCCGCCCGAACGACGAACTGGAACTCCGCCTCAAATGGGAAGAAAGCAAAAACCGAATGGCATTCCAACTCAAAACCGGCGGCGAAATGTGCGGCAGCGGGTTAGTAGTGTTTGTGGGTGAGTAAATACCCTTACTTAAAAACAATGAAAAAATTGACTGCGGTGATAACCGTTTTGCTTACTCTATTAAGCCTCGCCTACCCCCTCATTTGGCTGTGGCAGGGGCAGGATAGCCCGATATTAGGCTATCTACCGTTTCTGCTTGCACTCTGCTGGGGGGCGAAAGCGGGGCTACAAGCGGTTGGTTTTCAGCAATTTTTTGCCATTTTAATGGCGATTATTTTACTGATTGTTGGGCTTAGTCGAAGTCTTGAAACAATGTATTGGTATCCGATTATCATTAACGGCATTATGCTAGTGATGTTTGGCGGCAGTTTGTGGCAACATCAAACTATAGTCGAACGCCTCGCCCGTTTGCAAGATCCGAATTTACCCGAAGAAGGCGTGCGTTACACCCGAAAAGTCACCCAACTTTGGTGTGGCGTGTTTATACTGAATATAGTGATTTCAACCCTGCTTATCATTGCCGCACAATTTGCGTGGTGGGCGATTTACACCGGCGTGATTGCCTATGTCATTATGGGCGTGGTGATGGGGGGCGAATGGTTGTACCGAAAAATGGTGATACAACGATAACACAATGAAATTTTCCGATTATTTAACCGAACATAACATCCAATCCGTTGGGCTGTGGCTGGAAGACAGTCGCCGCTTCGCCCAAGTGTTGCTTCACTGTTTGCACGCCAAAGTGCGGTTGCTTTTGCCGCCGAATTTATTGGCGGAAAATCGGGCATGGCTGGACGAAAACGCCGATCTGTTTATTTGTGATAATAATCTTGCCGAGGTTGGTGATTTGCAAGAAATCGAGCAAATCCTACCGCTTGTGGATAAACAGAGCGAAAGCGAGATTTGGCTGAAAACCTCGGGCAGCAGTGGCGAGGCAAAAATTATCCGCAAAACCGCTGCACAAATGTGGTGTGAGGCGACCGCTCTTTCTCAGGTGTTACCACTTGAAAAAGGCGAGGCGGTGCAACTGCTCGGCAGTGTCAGTACTCAGCACCTCTACGGCTTAACCTTCCGCATCTTCTTGGCGTTGGAAATGGGCTGGCAATTGGGCGGGGCGGCGTTGCAATACCCCGAATTTCTGATTGCTGAAACCCGCCGTCAAAAAGCAGTCTGGATCAGCAGCCCGGCGTTGTTGATGAACCTTAATCTCGCTAACCCTGAATTTGCTACGCTCCCCCTTGCCGGTATTATCTCCTCCGGCGGGGCATTGCCGGCACAGACCGCTTCGGCACTGCGTCATACCCTTGCTTGCCCGATCATTGAAATCTATGGCAGCACCGAAACCGGTGTGATTGCCTATCGCACCCAAGCAGGCAATTGGCAGCCAATGCCACAAAGTCGGCTTGGCTTAAATGCAGACGGAGCCTTGTGGGTAGAAAGCCCGTGGTTGGCACAGCGTGAACAGACCGCCGACAGCGTGCAGTTTGCTGAGGACAGCTTTGAACTGCTCGGGCGGATTGACCGCATCGTCAAACTTGGCGACAAGCGGGTTTCATTGGCAAAAATTGAGCAAGATTTGCTGAAACACCCTTGGGTGAGTGACTGCTACCTCGGCTTACACCCCGAACATCAACGCCCTGTGGCGTGGGTTGCCCTCAACTCGGCAGGGCTAGCAGCTGAGCGGAAAAGTTTGATCGCCGAATTGAGAAAGCACTTGCTCCCAACCCAAGAAAAATTTGCCCTGCCCCGCTACTGGCGTTTCTGCGAAAAACTGCCAAGAAACAGCCAATCGAAAATCAGCCGAGCGGATTTTGAGAGGGTGTGTTTGGAAAAAGTATGATAAACATAGAATGTGTATTTAACGATATAATACAAGAGAAGAGATTGAAAAATTAAAAGCACTATTTAGGAAACAAGAAAAATGAACTTCACGCCCACCGTCCTCATCCCCCACTACAACCATTCCGCCACTATCGGTAAGGTCGTGGCAGAACTGCTTGCCCTTGATTTGCCGGTGTTGATTGTCGATGACGGCTCCTCAATTGAGCATCAAGCGGTGTTGAAAACGCTGGAAAGTGACAAAGTGCGGTTGGTTTTTCGTGAGAAAAACGGTGGCAAAGGGGCGGCGGTGAAAACCGGTTTAACAAAAGCCTTTGAGCTGGGATTTAGCCACGCCGTGCAAGTCGATGCGGACGGTCAGCACAACTTGGCAGATGTGGTTGAAATGCTTGCAAAATCTCGGGCAAATCCGACCGCTTGCATTTGCGGTAAACCGATTTATGGCGAAGATGCGCCAAAGGCACGGCTCTACGGGCGGAAAATCACCAACTTTTGGCTGGCGGTAAACACCCATTCCACCCAAATTGTGGACGGAATGTGTGGTTTCCGCCTCTATCCGCTTGCCGACGTTGTGCCGATTTTACAAAGTGAGCCACTGGGCGACCGAATGGATTTCGACATTGAAATTCTCGTTCACTGCCACTGGCGTAAAATCCCACTGGTTTGGGTGGACACACCGGTGAAATATGAAGTTGGCGGTGTTTCACACTTTCGAGGTTGGGCGGATAATTGGCTCATCAGCAAAATGCACGCACGGCTGTTTTTTAAGATGTTGGGGCGGTTGCTCACGGGGAAAATGCGATGAAATCAAGCCACTGGGCAAAACAAGCAGAGCGTGGCACGCCGTTTTTTCTACGTTTAACCACCTTGATTGTGAAGTATTTTCCGCTGGGTGGTATTCGTTTTGTCAGCTTTTGGGTGGTGCTTTATTTTTACCTTACCTCGAAAAAAGCCCGCACGCATATTGCCGACTATCAGGCTCATTTGCAGGCGAGTTTTCCGCATCTTCGACTGCCGAAACAGGCGGTTTTCCGCCAATTTCTTGCTTTTGGTGAGGCGATAACCGACTGTTTTGCGGTGTGGCAACGCAAAATTCGCTATGCGGATTTAGTGGTGGACGATGCGGATAATCTCTATGCCGAAATGGACAACCCCACAGGGCGTGGGCAGATTTTGGTCTGCTCCCATTTTGGCAATATGGAAATCTGCCGTGCCTTGGTGGATAGCGGACATCACCCGCATTTTAAGCTCAATGTGCTGGTGCATAGTCGCAATGCGGAAGCCTTTAATCAAGCCTTAGTCAAAGCCGGTGCGAACGAGCTTTCGCTGATTCAAGTGGAAGAACTGGACGCACAAAAAATGCTGGAATTGAGCGAGCGGATCGAACGGGGCGAATGGATTGCCTTAGCCGCCGACCGTGTTCCGGTGCGGGGCGATAAAACCCAAGCGGTTGAATTTCTCGGAAAATCTGCAAACTTCCCCGAAGGGGCGTGGTTGCTGGCAAGTCTGCTAAAAGCGGAACTCAACACGGTTTTTTGCTTAAAAGAGAACGGAAAATACCGCTTGCAACTGCGTAAATTCAGCTCTCCTATCAGCGGACGAGGCAGAGTTCGCCAGCAAAACATTCAACAGGCAATGCAAAATTACGCCAAACTGCTTGAAAAAGAGTGTGCAAAAAATCCGCATTTATGGTTTAATTTTTATGATTTTTGGCAATAAAAAACGGTGATCTCTCACCGTCTTTATTGTTTATTTTTTGTTTTTTGTTTTTGATCGACTTTTCTTCGTTTCACCACTTGCTATTGGGTGGCATTGTGGTGGCGTCACTGTTTGTCCCCAAGTCATAAAATTTCCGCCCACAATAGAGCAATTGTATGTTTTACCATTCGCTTGAGCTTGCCATCTATAGCCGTACATATTGCCAGAGACATTAGAAATTTTTACACTGTTAGCATCCACACCCAAAGTAAATGCAGTTTCTTTAGCGAGACGTGCTTCACGTTTTGCAATGCGAGCAGAATCTCGATCTGCTTTGCTACCACAAGCGGCTAGTACAGATACGGCAAGTAATGTAATGATAAATTTTTTCATAGGAAAATCTCCATAATAAGGGTAAAATTCATCCGTAAATTCTAATTAAAAACGCTATTTTGTCAAGATATATACAAGGTTTGGTGATAAAGTGAATATGCGAATTAAAAAACACATTTACGCCCAACACAGTAGTGAATATGAAATCCCGTTTTTTGATGTGGATTCGATGGAAATTATGTGGCACGGGCATTATGTAAAATATCTGGAAATGGCTCGCTGTGCCTTTTTGGAGCAAATTCATTACACCTATGACGTGATGAAAGCCCACGGCTACGGCTATCCGATTGTGCAACTGAATTTAAAATATGTCCGCCCTGCGTTGTTTCGCCAAAAAATTCGGGTGGATGTGGCGTTGGTGGAATATGAAAGCTCCATTCGCTTTGATTACACCATTGTCGATCTAGCCACTGGTAAGAAACTAACCACCGGCAGCACCACGCAAGTGGCGGTGGAAATCGCCAGCCAAGAAATGCAGTTCCAAACCCCACCGTCTTGGCGAAGTGCGGTGGAAAATTATCAGGGTTTTGTGCCGTTAATTTAATCATCGTAGGGGCGGGGGCTTGTACCCGCCCGAATTACCAATGAAGCAATGGGCGGGGGCAGAACCCGCCTCAAAAGAATATGAAAAAATTGATCTTTTCGCTGATTTTCAGCCTGTTTTCACCGCTTGTTGTGGCATTTTCGCAACAAGATTTAGTTTTACAACTCCAAAAGCCAAGCAATTTGCAAGGGCAGTTTAGCCAGCAACGGTTTTTAAACGGGCTAACCAAGCCGATGATGACACAGGGTGATTTTGTGTTGCTGAAAAATCAAGGCTTACTGTGGCAGATGAAAAAGCCGTTTGAAAACCAACTGCGTGTGAAAGCAGACGGCATTAGCCAGTGGAACGGTAGCCAGTGGGTAAGCAGCCAGCAACTCGGTCAGTCGGAACAGATTAAGCTGTTTTTAGGGCTGTTGTCGGGCGATGTGGCGGCACTTTCTTCACAATTTAATCTGCAACTGAACGGTACCGAAAAAGCGTGGCAACTCAGCCTTGTGCCGAACACTTTGTTGATGAAACAGATTTTTGACAATATTGAAATCCGAGGCGATCTGGTCGTGAAAAGCATCGAAATTCGGGAAAAACAGGGGGATCGCACCTTGATCCGTTTCGAGCAAATTCAGCAAGATCAGCCGTTATCGGCATTTGCCCAATCTGCGTTGCAAAAATAATGAAAAAACTGACCGCTTGCCGTTGGCTTTACGCTCTGTTTTTAGTGGGCGTGTTGATTGTCTTTGGCGTACAGTTGCGCCAAGGCGGTTGGCTTCAAACCGAACTGCAAGCATTACTCCCCGAAAGCCATTGGTCGGTAGCACAACAACAAGCCGACCGCCACCAAGAGGCGCAACTTAACCGCCAATTCATCGCTCTTGTCGGGCATTCTGAGGCACAATCTGCCTTTCAACTCACCGCTGAATTGGGCGAAAAATGGCAAAAGAGCGGTCATTTTTCGGTGGTAAATTGGCGGATTGAACCTAATCTGCCCACTCTTCGCCTGCAATTACAGCAACTGCGTGTCGCAACCTTGCCGGAAACCGTGCGAGCAGAGCTACTCAACCAGCCAAACCGCTATTTTCAAGCCTATGCCGAACAACTGGCGAACCCTTTTCAACAACAAAATCTGTTACCGCTGAACCAAGATTGGCTCGGCTTTGGGCGTTTTGCATTGAGCGCTGCACAGGGCTTGTCTTCGCTTAAATGGCATTCGGAAAACGGAATGCTTTATCAAGAAAGCGATGCGCCAAACGAAAAAATGACGTGGGTTGCTATTCACGCCGAATTAGCTCAGGCGGATTTGATTAGCCCCTCGCTGGCGTTGTTAAATTTGGTTGAAGAGAGCAAGCAACAAATTCAAGCTCAACACGGCAAATTACTCGCCACCGGCACTTCCCTGTTTGCGGCTCACGCCAAACAACAAGCGGAAACGGAAAGTGTGCTGATGAGCAGTCTTGGCATTGGCTTTACTCTGCTGCTCCTGCTGGGTGTTTTCCGCTCGTTGCGAGTGATGTGGCTGTTCTTGCCGATTGCAGTAGGAATGTTATGTGGCATAACGGCAACGGTGCTGGGCTTTGGGCATATTCATATTTTAACCTTGGTTATCGGCACCAGCCTGATTGGGGTGTTAATCGATTTCCCGCTCCATTGGCTGAGCGGCGCACTTTCCAACCCAAATTGGCAGCCACAACAGGCGATGAACCGCCTGCGGTTTAGCTTTTTGATTAGCTTGCTGGTGACGTTGCTGGGTTATCTGCTGTTAGGTTTCACGCCCTTAACGGTGCTAAAACAGACCGCACTTTTCTCTGCTGTGGCGTTGGTGACGGCAATGTTGGCAACG
The DNA here is from genome assembly GCF_041807785.1 of Mannheimia sp. E30BD. Taxonomy (NCBI): domain Bacteria; kingdom Pseudomonadati; phylum Pseudomonadota; class Gammaproteobacteria; order Pasteurellales; family Pasteurellaceae; genus Mannheimia; species Mannheimia sp. E30BD. The sequence goes on along the minus strand of NZ_JBGTYX010000001.1, from coordinate 14,859 downwards.
GTGTTGTTTTTGCCGATGTTATTTCAACGGCATAAACAGGCTCCCCTCTTTGAAAAAGAGGGGCGGGGGCGAGATTTACAACGGCAAATCTCCCCTAACCCCTCTTTTTCAAAGAGGGGGATCCGATCATTGGGATATGGATTTTTCGTGATTTTAACCCTTATTGGCATAAGCAAAACCCACTGGCAAGACGATATTCGCCATTGGGTTGCATTGCCGGAAAATTTGCTTGCCGATGCACAACAAATCAGCCGTATCACCCAAACCGATCTTGGTAGTCAGTATTTTTTAGTGACCGCCGAAAATGATGATAATTTGCTCAATAAAGAGCAAAACTTGACACAACAACTACTTTTATTACAGCAACAAGGCAAAATTCACTCGTTTCAAGCATTGAGTCAGTGGATAATGTCACCACAGCAACAAAAGGCGTTTACACAACAACTGGCAAGGCAAATTCAGCCTGAGGATTATGCGGTTTTAAGCGAGATCGGCATTGAGCCGGCTCATATTCAACAGGCGATTGAGGCATTCGCCCAAGAAAAACCGATTTCCTTGAAAAGTGCGTTGCAGACCGAACTCGGGCAGGCTTGGCGTTCGCTCTATTTGGGCGAGCTGGAACAAGGGCAAGTGGCGAGTGTGGTAAAAATCAGCGGTTTGCAAAATGCTGCGGAGATGACACCGTTTGCAAACGGCATTGATATTTTTTGGCAAGACAGACGTGCCTACCTCAACCAAGCCTTTGAGCAAAGCCGTAACCAAGCGGCGTGGCTGAAAGTGGTCTCTTTTGGGCTGGCTGGCTGGCTGCTAGGCTATTTCTTTGGGCTACGCCACACCGCTCGAATGTTACTTGTGCCGTTCGGGGCGATTTTGGCAACCATGGCACTGTTCGGCTGGCTGGGGCTGCCGATTAGCCTGTTTGCGATGTTCGGCTTGTTGCTGGTTTCAGCCATCGGCATTGATTACACCGCCTATATGCAAACTGCCGAAGAGCCTGTAGCGGCAAAACGGATTGCGGTATTGCTTGCCGCTGCTACCACGCTGATTTCCTTTTTACTGCTCAGCCAGAGCCACACACCGGCTGTGGCAAGTTTCGGTTTAAGCGTCAGCCTTGGTGTGGTATTGAGTGTGATATTCACTTTTAGATTATTTAAATAGTGCGTTAAAACGCACCCAACGGAGAAAAGAGTATGCAACAATTTGATGTCGTGATTATTGGCGCCGGCCCGTCCGGTTCGGTGTCTGCCTCGCTGTTGAAAAAACAGGGCTTCTCAGTGTGCGTGTTGGAAAAACAGCATTTCCCACGTTTTGTGATTGGCGAGAGCCTGCTACCACACTGTATGGAAATTTTAGAGGATGCGGGGTTGGTCGAGGCAGTTCACGCTGAACCGAGTTTCCAATTCAAAAACGGGGCGGCTTTCACTTGGGGGAATCGTTACACCTATTTTGATTTTACCGATAAATTTACCGCCGGGCCGGGAACGACTTATCAAGTCCGCCGTGGGATTTTCGATAAAATTTTGATCGATGAAACAGCCAAAAAAGGCGTGGAAGTGCGGTTCGGACATGAGGTGTTAGCGTTGGATAATTCGGGTGAGCTGGCGGTGATTTCGGCTCGCACCGAAGCCGGTGAAACGTACCAAATTCAAGCCAAATTTGTGTTAGATGCCAGCGGTTACGGGCGTGTATTGCCTCGTTTAATGCAGTTGGATACACCGTCTCACCTGCCGGCACGTTTGGCACATTTCACCCATATTGACGACAACATTACCGCTGAAGACTTCGACCGCAATAAAATTTTGATTACCACGCACCCAAGCCATCGTGATGTTTGGCTATGGTTAATTCCGTTTGCGGACAACCGTTGTTCTATCGGCGTAGTCGGCTTGCCTGATGTGCTGGAAGGCGACAGCGAAACCGTGTTGAAAAAATTTGCTCTCGAATGCCCAATGCTCAACCGCATTCTTGCCAACGCTAACTGGAACAACGAATTCCCGTTCCGTAACATTCAAGGCTACTCGGCAAATGTAAAATCCCTGCACGGTAAACATTTCGCCCTGTTGGGCAATGCCGCCGAGTTTTTAGATCCGGTGTTCTCCTCCGGTGTGACGATTGCGCTACACTCGGCACAACTTGCCGCCCGCCTTGTTACCCAACAGCTCAACGGACAAGCGGTCGATTGGGAGCAGGAATTTACCAAACCGCTGATGGTGGGCGTAAATGCTTTCCGTACCTATGTAAACGGCTGGTATGACTGCTCATTCCAAGATGTGATCTATGCTCGCAATCCACAACCGGAAATCCGCCAAATGATCTCTTCCATTCTCGCCGGCTATGCTTGGGACGAAAACAACCCGTTTGTAGCGAAGTCTGATGCAAGATTGAAGGCATTGGCGGAAGTTGTTGGTAAAGCAGAAATTGATGATTAAGTTTAATTTTGTGCTTTACAGGGTCGCAGATTATTTGTATACTTTGCGACCTTAACTTGCGAGAGCAAGCTGATGGTGCTTAGCCTATCTAAGCCCCGTCTAAGACTGTAGGGGTGAAAACTTAATAATCCTACATAGATGGTGAACAGACAGAATTCTCTGCTTCTGGACACCTTAGGCTCAAAGAAGATTGCAGCTTGTAGCAATGCAAGCGGTAATATTTTTGGGATTTTTTGTAAATTCTGCTTGAAAAAGCAGAGTGTATCAGGAGCTAAAACCAATGGCATTAAATCTTCAAGACAAACAAGCGATTGTTGCTGAAGTAAACGAAGCTGCCAAAGGTGCACTTTCAGCTGTTGTTGCGGATTCTCGCGGTGTAACAGTTGAAAAAATGACTGAGTTACGTAAAGCAGCTCGTGAAGCTGGTGTGACAATGCAAGTTGTACGTAATACTTTATTACGTCGTGCAGTGGAAGGCACCGAGTTCGAGTGCTTAACAGATACGTTTACCGGTCCGACTCTTATCGCATTCTCAAATGAACACCCAGGTGCAGCAGCACGTTTATTCACTGAATTTGCGAAAACAAACAAAGAGTTTGAACTTAAAGGTGCAGCCTTTGAAGGTAAAAGACAAGATGTTGCATTCTTAGCAACCTTACCAACTTACGAAGAAGCAATTGCACGTTTAATGGGCACAATGAAAGAAGCTGCGGCAGGCAAACTTGTTCGCACTCTTGCAGCATTACGCGATCAAATGGAAGCAGCAGCTTAATTTTAAGCACTCTTCTTTATTCGTTTAACAACTTATTTTACTTTAGGAATCGATTGTTATGTCATTAACTAACGAACAAATCATTGAAGCAATTGCTTCTAAATCAGTATCAGAAATCGTTGAATTAATCACTGCGATGGAAGAAAAATTCGGTGTTTCAGCAGCGGCAGCAGTAGCAGCAGCTCCAGCAGCAGGCGCAGCGGCAGCAGAAGAGAAAACTGAGTTTGATGTAGTATTAGCAGAAGCTGGTGCAAACAAAGTAGCTGTAATCAAAGCAGTACGTGGTGCAACAGGTTTAGGCTTAAAAGAAGCTAAAGACTTAGTAGAATCAGCTCCAGCTGCATTAAAAGAAGGCATCTCTAAAGCAGAAGCTGAAGCACTTAAGAAAGAATTAGAAGAAGCTGGTGCAAAAGTAGAAATCAAATAATTTTTGATTTAACTTTTCCCGGACTTCAAGTTCAAGAAACCTCGATGGAAACATCGGGGTTTTGTTTTTTTGCAAGCGGTAGTTAAATATATAGAGAAAAAATGTAGGGGCAAAATATTTTTTGCCTTTTTGTATTTGATATTTGAATAGGGCGAAAGATGTTTCGCCCCTACGGTGCGGCAATTATTTAATCAATATTGTAGCGGTGGGGCAAGCCCCGCCTTACGTTGAGATTATTTGCAAAAAATTGAAGAAAATTGACCGCTTGTTTTTTTATTTTTGAATTAAATCATCTACTGAATAATCGCTTTTCAGTAGGTCTATTAGGCTGTCGTTTAGGGTGTTGGCTATTTTCCCCATTGCATCTATTGAGATGGCTCTTTTCCCTCACTCTACATCACTTATATAAGCTCGGCTCAGTTCGGCATCAAATGCTAATGCCTCTTGAGAAATATCCTTTAATCGGCGGATTTTTCTAAGGTTATTGGCAAAAGTATGGCGAATCGGGTGGCTGGTCAGCGTTTCATTTTTCATTCTCCTAGTATTGTTTTTAGGGATAAACCTATCAATCTACTACTGAATACTAAATGTAGCCTATCGTTTATATCATTATTCTAATTTCTCGCTAGAATATTTTAAGGAAAATTGAACAAATAAAAATCAATTTTTCAAGGGAGTATACTCCCTTTACTTCCTATTGACATAGGAAGTAAAACATCTCTAATTAAACCATTTCTAAGGATTTATTATGTACAAACAATTTCTTAAATCTATTCTATTAGCTACTGTTGCAACATTTTCTCTTTCGACTGTGGTGAGTGCTAAACCAATCCCTAATAATGCAACATATAATCAAATTTATGATGGTCTTGAAACTATGGCTTATACGGTTGACGATTTAATTGCAGCAGTGAAAAAAGGGCAGCCTAGTTCTCTAGGATATGTGGCTTATATGTATTTTCAATCCGAGCAATTTGATGATGCGTATAATTATGCTCAAAGAGCGGCTGCTAAAAATGATACTTTAGGTAAGTTTATTACAGGATACTTATATGTGTTAGGTCATAAAGGTAATTTCCATGAAGGAATGCCTTTGATAAAAAAGGCTTGTGTAGATGGTAAATTGGGACAAAAATTTTCCAAATCAGATTTGATCGTTAAAGTATGTAAAACTGCTAAAAACTAATAGGATTAGTCATTATGATGTTTTTTATTGTTTTAGCTGGATTATTTATTATCGCTGGATTTGGATTGTATTTAGCTCAAGGTAAAATATCTGACTTTGAAATCAGCTCAGTGCAAGTAGGAAAAGTGATTGTTGTTTTATGTATTAGTGGTGGATATGCTCTTACTTTGGGAAATGTAGTGACTATCCAAGGTTTAGAAGCAACCATTAATTATGTTGAATGGGGCTATTATTTCTTAATTTCTATCTTCGCTATTGGTTTTGCAAGTCTATTTTTCGGTAGTAAATTAGCCCAAGACGAAGAGAAAACCCAATAATTTTTCCATAAAAACAAGCGGTCAATTTGTTGCCAAAATTTAAAAAACCCGCTATAATTTCTAACCATTTTTAGTAAAAATTGGCTGACGGCTTGACCGATCAGCCTTTTGTGCTTGAACGCAAGTGTTGGTTTTGTCATTTTAATCAACAAAATTTGCAAATTTCCTGCCCAATTTGACCGCTTGCAGTAGTGATTTTTGACTGCTTGATTGGCGATTGGAAAATGACACCTCGTACAGTTTTTATAATGCCACTTCCAACCGAGTCTTTCGTGTCGGATTGTGTAATCTCAACCAAAAATATATTTCAGAGGCTATCTTAAAAAATGGCATATTCATATTCCGAGAAAAAGCGTATCCGTAAGAGCTTCGGCAAACGTCCACAAGTTCTGAACGTACCTTATCTATTAACAATTCAGCTTGATTCTTTTGAAAAATTTATCGAAAAAGATCCTGAAGGGCAGCAGGGTTTAGAAGCGGCATTCCGTTCAGTTTTCCCGATTGTGAGCAACAACGGTGCAACTGAATTGCAATACGTTTCTTATGAATTAGGTGAGCCGGTATTTGACGTGCGTGAATGTCAAATTCGTGGTACAACCTATGCCGCTCCATTACGTGTGAAATTGCGTTTAGTGTCTTACGATCGTGAAGCAGCTGCTGGCACAATCAAAGATATTAAAGAGCAAAACGTGTATATGGGCGAAATCCCATTAATGACCGATAACGGTACATTTGTTATTAACGGTACCGAGCGTGTTATTGTTTCTCAATTACACCGCAGTCCAGGTGTATTCTTCGATTCTGACAAAGGTAAAACCCACTCATCAGGTAAAGTGCTGTATAACGCACGTATTATTCCTTATCGTGGTTCTTGGTTAGATTTTGAGTTCGATCCGAAAGATAACTTATTCGCCCGTATCGACCGTCGTCGTAAATTACCAGCAACTATTATTCTACGTGCATTAGGCTACACGACCGAAGAAATCTTAAACTTATTCTTCGAGAAGGTTAAATTTGAAATTGTTGATAACAAATTATTAATGACGTTAGTGCCTGAGCGTTTAAGAGGCGAAACAGCTTCATTTGATATTGCGGCAAACGGTAAAGTGTATGTTGAAATGGGTCGCCGTATCACAGCTCGCCACATTCGTGCATTAGAAAAAGACAATATCAGCCAAATCGAAGTGCCTGTGGAATATATTGTAGGCAAAGTAGCGGCTCAAGATTATGTTGATTTATCGTCAGGTGAAGTGATTTGCCCTGCGAATATGGAAATCTCAATGGAAATGTTGGCGAACTTATCGCAAGCCGGCTATAAAGAGATTGAAGTATTATTCACCAACGATTTAGACCACGGTTCTTATATTTCTGAAACGTTGAGAGTGGATCCAACTTACGATCGTTTAAGTGCGTTAGTAGAAATCTACCGTATGATGCGTCCAGGCGAGCCACCAACAAAAGAAGCGGCAGAAGCGTTATTCGACAATATGTTCTTCTCAGCAGAGCGTTATGATCTATCTGCGGTAGGTCGTATGAAATTTAATCGCTCTTTAGAGATTCCTGAAGGCGAAGGCACAGGCATTTTAAGCAACGATGACATCATCGGTGTGATGAAAAAATTAATTGAGATTCGTAACGGTCGTGGTGAGGTGGACGATATCGACCACTTAGGTAACCGTCGTATCCGTTCTGTAGGCGAGATGGCAGAAAACCAATTCCGTATTGGTTTAGTGCGTGTTGAGCGTGCAGTACGTGAGCGTTTGTCTTTAGGCGATTTAGATGGCGTAACACCACAAGATTTAATTAATGCAAAACCAATTTCTGCGGCAGTGAAGGAGTTCTTCGGTTCTTCACAACTTTCGCAATTTATGGACCAAAACAACCCGCTTTCAGAAGTTACGCACAAACGCCGTATTTCTGCATTAGGCCCAGGTGGTTTAACTCGTGAGCGTGCAGGCTTTGAGGTACGTGACGTACACCCGACTCACTACGGTCGTTTATGTCCAATCGAAACGCCAGAGGGGCCAAACATCGGTTTGATCAACTCTCTTTCGGTGTATGCACGCACAAACAACTACGGCTTCTTAGAAACCCCATTCCGTAAAGTAGTTGATGGTCAAGTAACAGAAGAGATCGAGTACTTATCAGCGATTGAAGAGAGCAACAATATCATTGCTCAGGCGAACTCAAACTTAGATGAGAACTTCCGCTTTACAGATACTTATGTTACTTGCCGTCAGCAAGGTGAGTCAGGTTTATTCAAACCGGAAGAAATTCAGTATATGGACATCTCAACTCAACAAGTGGTTTCTGTAGCGGCAGCATTAATTCCGTTCCTTGAGCACGATGATGCGAACCGTGCGTTGATGGGGGCGAACATGCAACGTCAAGCCGTTCCAACATTACGTGCAGATAAACCATTAGTCGGTACGGGTATGGAAAAACCAATCGCCCTAGACTCTGGTGTAGCGATTGTGGCAAAACGTGGTGGTACTATCCAATATGTTGATGCCTCTCGTATCGTAGTGAAAGTAAATGAAGATGAAACGATCCCGGGCGAAGCAGGTATCGACATCTACAACTTAATCAAATACACCCGTTCAAACCAAAATACTTGTATCAACCAAGTACCTTGTGTGAACTTAGGTGAGCCAGTTGCTCGTGGCGAAATCTTAGCAGATGGCCCTTCAACAGACTTGGGTGAATTAGCATTAGGTCAAAATATCCGTGTGGCATTTATGCCTTGGAACGGTTATAACTTCGAAGACTCAATGTTAGTTTCTGAGCGTGTTGTTCAAGAAGATCGCTTCACTACAATCCACATTCAAGAATTATCTTGTGTGGCTCGTGATACCAAATTAGGTGCAGAAGAGATCACAGCAGATATTCCAAACGTGGGTGAATCTGCATTAAGCAAACTAGACGAATCAGGTATCGTTTACATCGGTGCGGAAGTAAAAGGTGGCGACATCTTAGTCGGTAAAGTAACCCCTAAAGGTGAAACCCAATTAACACCGGAAGAGAAACTATTGCGTGCAATCTTCGGTGAAAAAGCATCAGACGTTAAAGATTCATCACTTCGTGTGCCAAACGGTACTTCAGGTACGGTTATTGATGTTCAAGTATTTACCCGCGATGGCGTAGAGAAAGATAAACGTGCGAAAGAAATCGAAGAACTTCAACTTCGTGAAGCGAAGAAAGATTTATCTGAAGAGTTAGAAATCTTAGAAGCAGGTTTATTTACTCGTGTTCGCAACCTATTAATTGAAGGTGGCGTGAAAGAGTCTGCACTAGATGGCGTTGCTCGTGAGAAATGGTTAGAACAAACTTTAGATGACGAAGCGAAACAAAACCAATTAGAGCAGTTAGCAGAACAGCACGAAGAGTTACGCAAAGAGTTTGAACGTAAACTTGAAATCAAACGTAACAAAATCATTCAAGGCGATGATTTAGCACCGGGCGTGTTAAAAGTAGTTAAAGTTTACCTTGCGGTTAAACGCCAAATCCAACCGGGTGATAAGATGGCGGGTCGTCACGGTAACAAAGGTGTTATCTCGAAAATCAACCCTGTTGAAGATATGCCATATGATGAGAACGGTCAGCCGGTTGAAATCGTATTGAACCCGCTGGGCGTACCATCTCGTATGAACATCGGTCAGATCTTAGAAACCCACTTAGGCTTAGCGGCACGTGGTATCGGTGATCAGATCAACAAGATGATCAAAGAGCAACAAGAAATCGCGAAACTGCGTGAATATATCCAAAAAGCGTATGACTTAGGACACGGTTCACAAGTAGTTGATTTAAGCACCTTCACTGATGAAGAAGTGATGCGTTTAGCTCAAAATTTACGTAAAGGCTTACCGCTTGCAACCCCTGTGTTCGACGGTGCACACGAAACAGAAATCAAAGGCTTATTAGAATTAGGTGGCTTACCAACTTCAGGTCAAATTACCCTTTACGATGGCCGCACAGGTGAGAAATTCGAGCGTCCAGTAACCGTTGGTTATATGTATATGCTCAAATTGAACCACTTAGTTGATGACAAAATGCATGCACGTTCAACGGGTTCTTATAGCCTTGTTACTCAACAACCGTTGGGTGGTAAAGCTCAGTTCGGTGGTCAGCGTTTCGGTGAGATGGAGGTTTGGGCATTAGAAGCATACGGTGCTGCTTACACACTTCAAGAAATGCTTACTGTGAAATCGGATGACGTGAACGGCCGTACGAAGATGTACAAAAACATCGTAGATGGTACGCATTATATGGAACCGGGTATCCCTGAGTCATTTAATGTAATCACCAAAGAGATCCGTGCATTAGCGATCGATATGGAGTTGGACGAAGCTTAATTTCGTTTGGATAAATGTAGGGGCGAATTACATTCGCCCACAAACGAAACAACAAGCGGTTCATTTTTACAAAAAATTTGCAAAATTTGGGGTAAACCTAACCGCTTGTACACAAAATTTACTCGCTCGGCTAATTGCGGGGCGAATTTAAAAACCTACCCTAGGGGCAAAAAAGTGAAAGACTTAGTGAAGTTTTTAAAAGCACAAACAAAATCAAGCGATGATTTTGATGTGATTAAAATTGGTTTAGCATCACCAGATAAGATCCGTTCTTGGTCTTTCGGTGAAGTAAAAAAACCAGAAACGATTAACTACCGTACCTTCAAACCAGAGCGTGATGGTTTATTCTGTGCTCGTATCTTCGGGCCGGTAAAAGACTACGAGTGTTTATGTGGTAAATACAAACGCTTAAAACATCGTGGTGTAATTTGTGAAAAATGTGGTGTTGAGGTTACACAAACTAAAGTACGCCGTGAGCGTATGGGGCATATTGAATTAGCTTGCCCGGTTGCACACATTTGGTTCTTAAAATCACTTCCGTCCCGTATCGGCTTAATTTTAGATATGCCGTTACGTGATATTGAGCGTGTACTTTATTTTGAAAGCTATGTCGTAACTGAACCAGGTATGACTGATTTAGAGAAAAATCAGTTATTAACTGAAGAACAGTTTATGGACGCTGAAGAGCGTTGGGGCGATGAGTTCGAAGCGAAAATGGGTGCAGAAGGTATCCAAGTATTACTTCGTGATTTAGACTTAGAACACCAATGCGAAACGTTACGTGAAGAATTACAAGAAACCAACTCAGAAACAAAACGTAAAAAAATCACTAAGCGTTTAAAAACCTTAGAAGCGTTCTTACAATCTGGCAACAAACCAGAATGGATGGTAATGACCGTTCTTCCTGTATTACCACCAGATTTACGTCCATTAGTACCGCTTGATGGTGGTCGTTTTGCAACTTCTGACTTAAACGACTTATACCGCCGTGTAATTAACCGTAACAACCGTTTAAAACGCTTGTTAGACTTAGTTGCACCAGACATCATCGTACGTAACGAGAAACGTATGTTACAAGAATCTGTTGATGCATTATTAGATAACGGTCGTCGTGGTCGTGCAATCACGGGTTCTAACAAACGTCCATTAAAATCACTTGCGGATATGATCAAGGGTAAACAAGGTCGTTTCCGTCAAAACTTATTAGGTAAACGTGTAGACTACTCAGGTCGTTCTGTAATTACCGTAGGTCCATACTTACGCTTACACCAATGTGGTTTACCGAAGAAAATGGCATTGGAATTATTCCGTCCATTTATCTACTCTAAATTAGAATCTCGTGGCATTGCATCAACCATCAAAGCTGCGAAGAAAATGGTAGAACGTGAAGATCCAATCGTATGGGATATTCTTGCAGAAGTTATCCGTGAGCATCCGATTCTTCTGAACCGTGCGCCAACGCTTCACCGTTTAGGTATTCAAGCGTTTGAGCCGTTACTAATCGAAGGTAAAGCAATCCAGTTACACCCACTTGTGTGTGCGGCTTTCAACGCGGACTTCGATGGTGACCAAATGGCAGTACACGTTCCATTAACACTTGAAGCTCAGTTAGAAGCTCGTGCGTTAATGATGTCTACCAACAACGTACTTTCACCAGCAAGTGGTGATCCGATTATCGTTCCATCCCAAGATGTTGTATTAGGCTTGTACTATATGACTCGTGAGAAAGTAAACGGTAAAGGCGAAGGAATGTACTTCTTAGACCCTCGTGAAGCGGAAAAAGCATACCGCACAGGGGAAGCAGAATTACACTCTCGCGTAAAAGTGCGTGTTACCGAATATGAGAAAAACGAAGCAGGCGAATTTGTTGCTAAAACGGAATTAGTGGATACTACTATCGGTCGTTCCATTTTATGGATGATCGCACCAAAAGGTATGCCATTTAGCTTATTCAACCAAACATTAGGTAAAAAAGCGATCTCAAAATTAATTAACGAGAGCTACCGCCGTTTAGGTTTAAAAGAGTCTGTAGTTTTAGCTGACCAAATTATGTACACCGGTTTCGCTTACGCTGCACGTTCAGGTGCTTCTGTTGGTATTGATGATATGGTTATTCCAGAACAAAAATACTCAATCATTGAAGCGGCTGAAGCAGAAGTAGCTGAAATTCAAGAACAGTTCAACGGCGGTTTAGTAACAGCTGGTGAGCGTTATAACAAAGTAATCGATATTTGGGCAGCAGCAAACGAACGTGTTGCTAAAGCGATGATGGAAAACCTTTCAACGGAAGAAGTAATCAACCGTGAAGGTAACCCAGAAAAACAAGCGTCATTTAACAGCATCTTTATGATGGCAGACTCTGGTGCGCGTGGTTCTGCGGCACAGATTCGTCAGTTAGCGGGTATGCGTGGCTTGATGGCACGTCCAGACGGTTCGATTATCGAAACGCCAATCACGGCAAACTTCCGTGAAGGCTTAAACGTATTACAGTACTTTATTTCAACCCACGGTGCGCGTAAAGGTCTTGCCGATACCGCATTAAAAACAGCGAACTCTGGTTATTTAACCCGCCGTTTAGTAGATGTGGCACAAGACTTAGTAATCATCGAAGATGACTGTGGTACGCACGAAGGTATCGTGATGACCCCATTAATCGAAGGTGGTGATGTGAAAGAAGCGCTGCGCGATCGTGTATTAGGTCGTGTAGTAGCGGAAGATGTATTAAAACCAGGTACAGATGAAGTATTAATTCCACGCAACACCTTATTAGATGAAAAATGGTGTGATGTAGTTGATCGTGAATCCGTTGATGTAATCAAAGTACGTTCTGTAGTAACCTGTAACACAGACTACGGAGTGTGTGCGAAATGTTACGGTCGTGACTTAGCACGTGGTCACTTAATCAATCAAGGTGAAGCGGTTGGTGTTATTGCGGCACAATCAATCGGTGAACCGGGTACACAGTTAACGATGCGTACGTTCCATATCGGTGGTGCGGCATCTGCGGCAGCGAAAGAATCTAGCATTCAAGTGAAAAATGCAGGTACGATTAAGCTAACTAACGCTAAATTTGTAACGAACAAAGACGGCAAAATCGTATTAACATCTCGTAATACTGAATTAACGGTTATCGATACATTCGGTCGTACAAAAGAGAACTACAAAGTGCCTTACGGAGCAGTGTTATCGAAAAATGACGGTGCAGAAGTAAACGCAGGCGAAGTAGTGGCGAACTGGGATCCACACACAATGCCAGTTATCTCAGAGGTAGCAGGTCGTATCCAATTTAGCGACATCGTTGATGGCTTAACAGTAACTCGTCAAACGGACGAATTAACAGGTTTATCATCAATCGTGGTGCAAGATGTGGGTGAACGTGCAACTGCAGGTAAAGATTTACGTCCAGCACTACGTTTAGTCGATAGCAACGGTAATGATATCTTAATTCCGGGTACAGATGTTCCAGCGCAATACTTCTTACCAGGTAAAGCGATTGTAACCTTAGATGACGGTGCAGAAATTGCAGTGGGTGAAGCCTTAGCACGTATTCCACAAGAATCTGTGGGTACTAAGGATATTACCGGTGGTCTTCCACGCGTAGCAGACTTATTCGAAGCCCGTAAACCGAAAGAGCCGGCAATCCTTGCGGAAATTTCAGGTATCGTATCATTCGGTAAAGAAACCAAAGGTAAACGCCGCTTGGTAATTACTCCAGCCGAAGGCGAAGCGTTTGAAGAAATGATTCCAAAATGGCGTCAATTAAACGTATTCGAAGGCGAGATGGTACAACGTGGTGATGTGATCTCAGACGGTGCAGAAACTCCGCACGACATCTTACGCTTACGTGGTGTACACGCTGTAACAGACTACATCGTAAACGAAGTACAAGAAGTTTACCGCTTACAAGGGGTAAAAATTAACGACAAGCACATCGAAGTGATTGTTCGCCAAATGTTGCGTAAAGCAACTATCACCAACGCTTACGACTCTGAATTCCTAGACGGAGAACAAGTCGAAGTAGCTCGTGTGAAAATTGCTAACCGCAAACGTGCAGCAGAAGGCAAACCACTTGTTGAGTTTGAACGTGAATTGCTTGGTATTACCAAAGCATCTCTTGCAACAGAAAGCTTTATTTCTGCAGCCTCGTTCCAAGAAACCACTCGAGTGCTTACCGAAGCCGCAGTGGCAGGCAAACAAGATGAGTTACGTGGCTTAAAAGAAAACGTAATCGTTGGTCGCCTAATCCCAGCAGGTACTGGTTTTGCTTACCACCAAGCTCGCGCGAAAAAACGTGCACAACTTGATGCAGGCATCGCAGTAGCCCCTGAATACGAAGCACCAGCTACAAAAGAAAACTCATTTGTTACTGATGCAGACATCGAAGCTGAATTTGAATTCGTTGCCGACGATGCAACCCAAAGTTTAGCCGCGTTGTTAAATGCGGGTGAGGAAGAGTAATAGTTCGTAGAGGAGCTGTTGTTACAGCACCGATAAATTGGAAACCTAGAACTTATGTTCTAGGTTTTTTGTTATAGTAATGGTTCTATATCACGAGTTATATCAATATTTGAATTATTTAGTGATACAGAAAAATAATGTTCGTGTTTAGCAACAACCGATGATGAGGAAAATAATGTATAGTCACTTTCTTCAGTTTGATAATAGTATATTTCTATACTATGAATCTTATATTTAGATGATAAATTTTCCATGTTATTATATAGATAACTATCTTCATTTTTTCGGTTACGATTCTGAGTATTGGAGTTAAAATATGAAATAAAACATTTCTCAATTATTTTACCTTCAGTATCAATATTAACTTCGTTAGTCATTGCATTCGATGCGATAATATTTAAACTAGAATTATTATTATCTGTTATTACTCTAACTTTGAAAGTATTAAAATAGATCAGGAAATCATTATCTTCATTTGATATCTTATATAGGATATCACTTAATCCAGTATGTGAACCATTTGTTGGCCTTCTACTTGGTTCATTTGTATACCCAACATATTCCACCTTATTACTGATACCTAAATTTATCTTGCTTAGATCAAAGAATTCATGGATTGGAAGAGTTTCCTTATTGCCATCATAATAAAAAATAGAAATAAAATTTTCTTGTAAATAAATTTTTGGACGTTTATTTTTATTAGCACAATCGATGAATTTAACTTTAATATATTTCTTAACCTTATTTTTACCTATTAAAATGGGAATATAAGTATATTTAGAAATAGGATTAAACAAGGGGCTGTCCTAGATAACGACTAAAACTTCCATTTAGGTTAAGATAACCTTATGAGAAAAAGTCGTCTAAGTCAGTACAAACAACATAAACTCATAGAGCTGTTTGTAGCAGGCGTAACCG